>JBARDR010000563.1:0-2208 GCA_049795335.1 Gelidibacter sp.
TTTAAAAAGGGAAGGAATTTTTGATAATTTTAAATTTCCTTCTCCTTTGAAAAAAGGAGTGGATTCAATTCCAGAAAAAGAATTGAAGACGCGGTGGTTGTTAAACCTCTTTTTAAATTTATCAACAGCTTCGCTGACCTCGAGATTAGCTCCGCTGAACCTAAAGGTTTCCTACCCTTACTTCGACAAGCTCAGCAACCGCGCAGGAATTCTATTTTAAAACCTCTATCCACTTCCCTTTACTTCGGACCAAAAACTCATTATCATACATTGCTTCTGCTTGCACTCCGGGCAAATAATAAGTACCCAAATATGACGCATTCAACATGACCGTAAATGTTTTGGTATCATATTTCCCTTTCTTAGGCAAATCGAAATAAAAGTTGACACGGTCGTCTCTAATATCTGTATAGCGTGCTTGACTTACAGTGGTATCTCCAAAATCAGTAAAACGGGTGTTCACGATTTCCCAACCTGACGGGAAAATTTGCGTCAGTGCCACATCATTTACATCTTGGTTTTTAAGATTGGTTACCTTCACTACGGCCACAAAATCTTGCCCTTGGTTAAGCTTCGAAATATCCATGACGTTTCCTTTCAAATCTTTATAAATCACAGAAACACTCAATCCGCGCTGTTCTGAGATTTCTTCTCCAAGAGGCAACCTGCCAGAATTCAAGACGCGCACATACACGACATTGGCTTGATTATTTTTAAAGCTAAACGAATTAATTCCTTCTTTAACTGATAGTTCGCGTTGGGCAATGGCGCTTTTGGTGTCTATGGTTTCAGATTTACCATTAAGTGTAAATTCTAATTTCAAGGCTTTTCCGCCATGGGCTTCTACCATCTTTGCCATGGCCAATAAACTATAGGCGGTGGTCTGTGTACTCATCCAGCGATTGCTAGAAAGATCTTTAGCAACATCTTGCGCCAACTCACGCATTTTCGGATTCTTGGTCAAAATCATCGTTTCCAAAGCCATGGCCCGGTTTCTATCCACTGAGCCATAAGTATAATAATTATACTCTTGAGGCACAAAGTTGATATTTGCACTGCTCGAAATCTTATCACTCGCTTCTTTTTGTCCTGCCAACGCATACGCCGCTGCCAGTCGCCATTTGGCTTCATTGGAAATTTCGCTAAACTCACGCAAACGGTTCATGGCCGGCAAATCTGCACTTCCAGCCAAAGCCAAAGTATATAATCTGTACGCCTGAGCTAAATCGGTATTCGCGGTTCTATAACTTGGACGCCAATCACTCGCGGCTTGTTTTTGGTAACGCAACCAGTTATTCTTAAAGGTCAGTGGCAACACAAATCCTTTTTTCTCTGCTTCCAACATAAAATGACCAGCAAAACTCGTACTCCAATCGTTCGAAGCACTTTCTCCCATCCAGTAACTCATTCCACCACTTGCGTTTTGGTAATTCCCTAAACGCTTGACGCCAGTTTCAAGATTCTTTTGGATTTCCTGTTTTTTCTGATAGGTCAAATCGAAAATATCTCCCAAAAATAACTGTGGAAACAATCCGGAAGTGACTTGTTCCAAACAACCATGAGGATATTGGATCAAGAATTGTAGGCGTCGTGAAAAATCCATTGGCGGCAATGTTGAAAACTCAACGGTCGCACTGTTGGTTCCAGCTTCGCCAAAGGTTGAGAAATCCATGGTTTTAGTCGCATTGGCTTCTAAAGTTTCATCCAACGCTTTTGAGGTCATCGGGTTTGGATTAAAGACGTCGATTTCTACTTTGTAGGTTGACTTTTCGCCATTACCACTTGCGATCACTTCAACGGTATTAATCCCTTTTGCTTTACTGACATCCAATTCAAAATAAGTCATTTGTTCATCTGGTCGGGCAAAAGTGAGGGATTTGGCTTTTTCTCCTACGATAGAAATTCCATCGCTCAGTTTCAGACTGATATTTACGTTTTTGACCTTATTTTCCATGGTGAACACGGTGACTGGCAAGGTCACTTTTTCACCTGGACTCAATTTTCGTGGTAAGGTTGCCAACACCATCAATGGTTTTTTAACTTGTACCGATTTGTCCGTACTGCCATAAGCTTCGGTTTTTGCATCTCCAGCAATCACCATCGCTCTTACTGCGCCGATATAATTAGGCATTTTTATTTTATGCGATTTCTTTTCGCCTGCACTTAAATTAAAAGGCCCTAGATAAGTGACCACAGGCTCAAAGCGGT
>JBARDR010000564.1:0-3608 GCA_049795335.1 Gelidibacter sp.
AAATGAAAAAGATTTGCCAAACTATTTATGGTGGAGAAAACATTGTTTTAAGTGACCTTGCAAAATCACAATTACGTAAATATGAAGAAATGGGCTATGGGAATTTACCAGTCTGTATGGCAAAAACAGAAAAGAGTTTTAGTGACGATCAAAAGCGATTGGGCCGTCCGGAGCAGTTTGATATTCATATTAGGGAGTTTGAATTAGCAGCAGGCGCCGGGTTTATAATTCCGATTGCGGGAAATATGTTGCGTATGCCTGGATTACCAGCGACTCCTGCAGCCGAGAAGATCACGATTGACAAGGAAGGTGTCATTGAAGGCCTTTTTTAAATGGTTTGCCAATTAAATAATTTATTGAAAAAGTTTTGGTTATAGTGTTTTAGTTTAAAGTGTTTTTAGTTGAGTTCCTAAGGCTGAGATTTTTGTTGACGACAAAGATTTCGGCCTTTTGATTTATCGGATTTTTGTAAATCGGTGTATTGTAAAGATTTTAAAAATATCTGTGAGTATCTGCGAGATCAAGGAGAAATTAAACCAAGGGATTGTGAAAATTATCCTGCAGATTACGCTGAATAAAGAACTGCGGACTAAAGTGCAATAACTGGCTGACATGCATATGCAGGGGGTAAAACAGACTGAAAGTCTGATGTTTTTGTGAAATTTATAGTGAAAATTTAAACCGAAATTCTCAGGGGATGAGTAAATTCTTGAAAATCAATGAAATTCGTGTCAAAATTTTTAAAAATTAAACTAAGATGCATTAATCTGTTCAACTAAAGTCAGACGGTGAATTAAGTTAATTTGACACCCTTAAAAACAAACATTTCTACTTCATAAAGTAAGATTTCATCTCAATTTATGTCCCAAATCATAATCGTTCGATCGTCGGATGCGGAAATCAGGTAATTATTATAAGTGCTCCAAATTAATTTATTTACAGAAAATTGATGTCCAGCATCATCTTCTTTGGTGATCACTTTTAAGAGTTGAAATGTTTTAGAATCCCAAATTTTTAAAGTTTTGTCACGACTGGCGGTGGCAAATAAGTCGGAATTTGGGCTGTAGGCAATATCATAAATCGCCCATTCATGTGCTGGGATTGATGTTGTCAGTTCGTAATCTCCAACTTGCCAGATGTTCAAATGACCATCTCGGCCTCCCGTTAAAAGGATTTTTCCATCCGGACTGTAGCGCACCACATTTGCCGAAAGTTGATGACCAACAAAAACCTTCATTTCCAATAATGTTTTAAGATCCAAAATATAAATGTTGCCATCGCCAGTAGCCACGGCTATTTCAGACGTTTTGTAATTAAAATCAATATGGCGAACTTTTTCGTCGGATAATTTTATCAAGTTTATTAAGTCGTAGGTGTCTAACGAATAGATGGCAAGACTTCCATCGCCACCAGCGGTATAAATGCAATTGGTTTGAAGAGAATAACTGATGTTAAAAACTTCAGACGTATGAATTTCCAGAACTTTGATTTCTTCACTTTTCTCTAAATCGAATATATGAACCTTGCCATTTGAAGTTCCTGCCAGTACTAATTGTTTTTCTGGAATGTGACAAATAGCATAGATAACCGCAGGAAAACTGGCCACAACTTTTTCAGATTGCAATGTTTTTAAATTCCATTCGGCGATTAACTTATCGCCACTGCCTGAGAAAATCAGATGTTCAGAAGTTCCTTTGTCCAAAGTGTATATAGGGCTGGTGTGGCCATTGAGTTCGGCTATTTTATTAACTTCAATTTTCATTTATATGGGAGTTTTATTTTGGGTTCGTGATGAGCATTTTCGCGTGATTTCACAAACTATCAAAGGTACAAAGCTCTGTTATCATTTATTAATGATACAGATTTATCCTGTTTGTTGGTCTTAGATTAAGTTAAAAAACTATGTGCTTTAGTGCATCTCACTTTTGCTATTAAAAATTTCGACACGAATTACACGAATTTTCACGAACTTACCTATGCGCTGAGTATGCCAAGACAAATTTTTCATTATAAATTTCACGAATGTAACAGATATTTATTCTGTTTAAAAACCTCCGCTAGAACGTTTTTCGGACAGGTATGAAACTTTACTTCATTTCGATTTAGTTTGAATATCAATTTTTTGTTTCAGTTCCAAAGTTCTCTTATAATCAAGCTCATTCCAATCATTACTGCGCCAATTCCAGCAGTTTGTAATTTAAATGATAATCCTCCAGTTTTCTTTTCCTTTTTTAATTTTTGGTAGAATACAATCAAGCAAATCCCAAGAGCGATCGAAATCCCAATAATAATATTTAAAAAATCCATTTTTAATAATTTAATTTAAATCCTTCTGAATGACAATTGTAAAATGGGTATATGACTTAGAGCTGTTTACTTCAGATTAACTAAAATTGCTGTTGAATACAAGATATTCATTTTAAAAGTCCAGTTGGCACTACTTTTAAAAAACTCTCGGTTTCGGCAACGGCACATACTCTTCCTCATCACTTGGTACTTTTGGGAACACTTCCAGATTCTGATTTTCCCAATCTTTTTTTGCTTGTTCGATAACTTCTTTATCGGAGTTTACAAAGTTCCAATAGATAAAACGTTCTTCTTCAAAAGGAATACCTCCGAAAATATAAATCGTCGAATTTGCTTCTATTTCGAAAGAACAGAGCGTACTGTCTTTCGCCACCAATATTTGTTTTGGTCCATAGTTAAAACCGTCTGCATTGATGCTTCCTTCTAAAATATACAAGGCACTTTCACCATAAAGATCTTTTCCAATATCAATTTGCTGTTTGCTTGTACTTTTAATTTCTATAAAATAAAGCTCACTATGCACAGGCACCGGAGATTTTTTTCCAAAAGCTTTTCCGGCAATTAATTTGAACTGTGCGCCTTTTGCATCCCACTTTGGAATCTCCGATTCTTCAATATGTGAGAAACTTGGTTCTGTTTGCTCTAAATGTTTAGGCAAGGCGACCCAAATTTGTAATCCATGCAATACTTTCTCTGTGTTTCTTAAATACTCAGGGGTTCTTTCAGAATGCACAACACCTTTTCCTGCCGTCATCCAATTAACTGCGCCAGGTTTTATCTCAACTTGAGAACCGAGGCTGTCTTTGTGAAAGATGGAGCCTTCAAATAAATAAGTCAGCGTCGATAACCCAATATGTGGATGTGGTGCAACATCAAGATTCTCATCTTTGGACATGTGAGCTGGTCCCATATGATCGATAAAAGTAAAAGGGCCGACGGCGCGTTTTTGTCTGAATGGCAACAAACGGCCTACCATAAAGTTACCGATAGTTGCGGCGCGCTCGGCTATGATTAATTCTGTGTTTGACATGGTTTAAAAAATTTAATATCCAGTTGTTATTTAAAAAAAATAAGGAGTTTGCCATACAACAAACTCCTCAAAAATAGGATCATAAAAGTTCCTGTTATTGTAATATAAACAAGATACTCAAATTAAAGTTAAGCCAGAACATCTCTAATAGTTTCGTCTCTATCAAATCTTCCTTTGGCGTAAGGACACAGAGGAATTATCCTGAGGTCATTTTTCCTTGCAAAATCAACGCCTGCCATGACCAAATCCTTTGCAAATCCTTTTCCGCTAA
>JBARDR010000565.1:0-15645 GCA_049795335.1 Gelidibacter sp.
GATTTTTTTCGGACGCTTTTTTTCTTGTTTTTCAACATGCTCCCGAATTGTTTCCAAGATTTTTTCGTTCTGCCACGGTTTCACAAGAAAATCAGAAGCACCTTCTTTTAACGAGCGAATGGCCAAATCAATATCGCCATAAGCCGTGATAAGAATGACGTCAATGTCCGGTTTTTGTTTTTTAATTTTGTTCAGCCAGAAAATTCCTTCGTTGCCTGTATTTACCAAGCCGTTAAAATTCATATCTAAGATGACTACGTCAAACGCGTGTTGCTGCATCAAACTTAAGATGGTATTGGGATTTTTGTTGGTGACCACTTCTTTTGCTTTTGATTTAAGCAAAAGCCGAAGTGCGATGAGAACATCCTCATCGTCATCTATAATTAATATTTTGGCATTGTGGAGAAGCATAACTACAATATTAATAAATTCAGGTCTTTTAAATGCGGATTCTCATACCATAATTCTGAATTTAAAAAACTGTATCAGAACCAAACAGGAGGTGTATCATAAACGAACATTTTTTATGAGACTTTAAATCGTAATTTACTGAAAGCCAATAAATTATGTTTATGGCATTATATTCTGTATATAGGTATTGAAAAACAACTGACTACATGGATATCCAATTGGAAAAAAAACGATTCACAACCCAAAAATTAATCCTCATGGGAGGCGCTTTACTATTATTCGCATTAATTGTTTTTGTGATTTTATCCTCTTTGGGAGGCTCAAAACTGAACGTTGATAAAGAACGCATCAGTATAAATACCGTTGAAAATGGCGTTTTTCAGGAAAATATCCCGGTCAACGGTATCGTGCTTCCCATAACTACGATCTATTTAGATGCTTTGGAAGGCGGACGTGTGGAAGAGAAATATGTTGAAGATGGAGCCGTCCTGAAAAAGGGCTATCCTATTATAAGACTTTCCAATACCGATCTCGAACTGAGCTTAATTAATCAGGAAACTCAGGTTTATAATCTGTTGACCCAAATGCAGATTTCACAAAATGCAGCCCGTCAAAATACCATAAATAAACTCAATCAATATCCTGACGTGGAAAGCGGTTTAATTGAAGCCAAAAGAATTTATGATCTTAATAGGAGGTTATACGAAAAAGACGCGATTGGCCGACAGGATTTGATTAAGTCACAAAATGATTACAACTATCAAAAAGAAAGGATGCAACTTTCAAAACAAATATTAAGTCAGGATTCTATCGCCATAAAACAAGAAAATAATCAGGTGCAGAGCAGTTATGCCCGAACTCAAAGCGCACTCGAACTCATGCGCAGAAAAGTAGCCGACCTTGTCGTAAAAGCTCCTATGGATGGGCAATTGACCTCTTTGGATGCTGAGATTGGCCAGTCAAAAAACAAGGGCGAACGTTTAGGCCAGATTGACGCTCTGAGTGGTTTTAAGGTGCGTGCGGATATTGATGAGCATTATATTTCAAGAATCTATAACGGACAAACGGGAAGTTTTAATATCAATAGAAAACCTTATAAATTGACTATTAAAAAAGTTTACACCCAAGTGACGAATGGACGGTTTCAAGTCGATATGGAGTTTGGAGACTCTCTTCCGGAAGGCATCCGTCGTGGTCAGACTTTACAAATACGTTTGGCGCTTAGCGATGAAAAACAAGCATTACTGATACCCAAAGGTGGCTTTTTTCAACAGACTGGTGGTAATTGGATTTTTAAAGTGAGTGAAAATGGTGCTACCGCTTATAAAGTTGATATCACCCTGGGAAGCCAGAATACAGAGTATTATGAAGTCCTGAGCGGACTTCAACCGGGCGATAAAGTAATTACCAGCAGCTATGATAATTATGGCGATGTGCAGGAGTTGGTGTTGAAGTCCAATTAAATTCTGCCTAAATCTCTAGAGTTGTCATTGCGAGGCACGAAGCAATCTCATTGTAGGTCAAAATAAAAAATAATAATAAACACTATCAATAATTAATCATAGAAAATGATAAAAATAACAGATCTAGAAAAGTACTACGCCACAGAGGAAGTGCGTACGATTGCGCTGAACAAATTATCTTTTAATGTAAAGAAGGGCGAGTTTGTGGCCGTAATGGGACCTTCAGGCTGTGGGAAATCCACCTTATTAAATATTCTTGGATTACTGGACGACCCCGACGCTGGCAGTTTTGTGTTCAATGGGATAGAAGTGGCCGGGTTCAATGAACGTAAGCGTGCCGAACTACGCAAACACAATATCGGTTTTGTGTTCCAAAGTTTTAACCTGATAGATGAACTCACGGTTTTTGAAAACGTAGAACTGCCCTTGATTTATACAGGCGTAAAACCTGCAGAACGGAAAGAGCGCGTAGAAGCTGTTCTGGAAAAAATGCAGATTATGCACCGCAGAAAACATTTTCCGCAGCAACTATCGGGAGGACAACAACAGCGTGTTGCCGTTGCCCGTGCCGTCATCAACAGCCCCAAACTCATCCTTGCCGATGAACCAACGGGAAATTTGGATAGTACCAATGGTAATGAGGTCATGGATTTATTGACCGAATTAAACGAAGCTGGGACCACGATCATCATGGTAACACATAGTGAACACGATGCTAAATACAGTCATCGCATTATTAGAATGTTAGATGGACAGAAGGTTACGGAAAATGTCTTATCGGATTATAAAAGTCCTGTCCCCGTAGAATCCTAGTCCCAAATCACAACTAGTTCTCTTAATCTACCTGTTTTGACTTTTTTATCAAAACGCGTGAGGACTGAAAGGCTTATGAAAAACTAGAAGTACCAAGCCTAAAAAGAAACAATCAAAAAACGAACAATTATGATTAGGAATTATTTAAAAATCGCTTGGCGGAATATCTGGAAAAACAAGCTTTTTTCATTTATCAATATCATAAGTCTTGCCATTGGCTTAAGTGCATCTTTTGTGATTGGCTTAATGGTCTACTATGACTTTACATTTGATAAATTTCATACAGATGGCGATCTCATTTATCGAATTACAACCGTTTATACGTCGCCCGAGGAAGTCGATTACAATTACGGAGTTTCTGTACCGTTGATTGCTGAAGTCAAACATAATGTTACGGGCCTTCACCAATCGACTTCATTTTTTACTGCAGAACCGAGCCGGGTCATGAATGCTTCCTTTTCAAAAGCATTTACTACCCCTGAAAAAGTCATCTATGCTGATGCTGATTTTTTCAAGTTTTTAAGCTATGAATGGCTTGCGGGACATCCCAAAACGGCCATTGATGGACCTAATAAAGTAGTGCTTACCGAGCGTAGAGCCAAAAAATACTTTCCCAATAAAAGCTATAACGATATCCTTGGTGAAATCCTTATTTATGATGATTCTGTTTCTACCACGGTTACGGGCATCGTTGCTAATTTCAAGAACCGCACCGACTTCACTTTTGAAGAGATCATTTCCTTGGAAACTGGCAAGCAATCTTATCTCAAAGACCAGATTACTGATGAAAATTGGAACAATACAAGTTCCATGACGCAGCTTTTTGTAAGACTGAATGATAAAAAAGCCATATCAAACGTACAGAGTCAGTTGGATGCTTTGGCGAAGAAAAATGAGAGTAAGGATGCCTTGAAATATAGTTCTCATCGCAGTTTTTATCTGCAACCCTTAAAGGAGCTTCATTTTGGAAAAGATATCGGCATTTTTGACTTTACGGAATACAGCGCTGACAAATCCATCCTGACTAATCTACTGTTTATAGCCTCGTTTTTATTGCTTTTGGCATGTATAAATTTTATCAACTTAAATACGGCTCAAGCTACGCAGCGTGCTAAAGAAATTGGCATTCGCAAAACTTTGGGAAGTTCGAAACAACAGTTGGTATTTCAATTTTTATGGGAAACATTTGTGCTGACCCTTGTTGCAGCACTTTTGTCGCTAGCATTGGCGGCAATATTGTTAAAAATATTCACCGATTTTATTCCAGTAGGTTTGCATTTTGGTCTGTTTGCTGATCCTTTGATTATCGGTTTTGGAATCGTACTGATAATTATGATCAGTTTGCTTTCTGGGTTTTATCCGGCAATGATCCTGTCTTCGTTTAAACCAGTTTCGGTTCTTAAAAATCGTATAATTTCAACGCATAGCAATGTTTCGATAAGAAAGGGATTGATTGTATTTCAATTTATCATCACACAGATTTTTGTGATTTCCACGATCGCAGTTGGTCGGCAGATTCATTTTATGATGAGCAAGGATATGGGGTTTAAAACTGAAGCTATCACGTATGTCAAAACGCCATGGATGGATGAATCCCTACAAAAGCGCGAGTTGTTTATGCAGAAACTTGCTGCCATTCCACAAATTGAAAACCTAAGTCTTGGCGGAATGCCACCAGCATCTAACACCATACATTCAACTGGTGTTACTTATTTGAACGGTAAAAAGGAAATACATACCGATTTGCAACTGCTCTATGGCGATGATAACTATCTCAATTTGTATGATATCAAATTATTAGCTGGTCGAAATTTGCTTAACGATACCATTCGCGAATACGTTATAAACGACACTTACCGAAAAACTTTGGGTTTTAAAACACCAAAGGACGCTATAAATAAAATTGTTGGGCAAGGCGAGAATCCAGTTCCAATTGTTGGTGTCATGGAAGATTTTAATCATTACTCCGTAAAATCCAAAATAGAGCCCATGGCTTTTGTTGGAGATTGGAGCAGAAAACGCTATTCGCAGTTTAATACGATTCACATGCAATTGAATGAAAACAGTTCTGAAAATTGGCCTAAAGCTATCACGAAAATAGAAGAAGCGTGGAACAGCATCTATCCCGAATCAGATTTCAAAATCGAATTCATTGATAAAACCATTGCCAAATTTTATGAAAAGGAAACCAGCATGACCAAACTGTTAAATTGGGCCACGGGACTTTCAGTACTCATCAGTTGCCTTGGTCTTTTGGGATTGGTCATTTATACTACAGAGCGTAGGATCAAGGAAATTGGGGTACGTAAAATTTTGGGGGCGTCATTGACCCAGCTGAATGTATTGTTGTGCAAGGATTTTTTGGTTTTGGTACTCATTGCGTTTGTAATTGCAGCACCGTTGGCCTGGTATGGTTTGCACAATTGGCTTCAGGATTATGCTTATAAAACAAATCTCAGTTGGTGGATTTTCGCGCTTAGCGGATTGGGGATTATTTTGTTGGCGCTGATTATTATGAGTGTCAAAACAATATCTGTAGCCAATGAGAATCCAGTAAAAAGTTTGAGAACCGAATGAAAAAGAAGTATTCAGTGCTCAGTAACAGTTCACAGGAAGATAAATAACAATTAATCAATTAAACCATGATCGGGAATTATATAAAAATCGCTTGGCGAAACCTTTGGAAGAGTAAAGGATATAGTGCACTCAATATTTTTGGTCTGGCGATCGGGATTACCTGTGCAGCATTAATTTTTCTATGGGTGGAAGATGAGCTAAATTACAATAACTATTTCTCCGACTCAGAATTGATCTATGAAGTTCCCAGCAATCAGGAATATGACGGGGAGTGGCGTACTTTATCACAGGCCACTCCTGGGCCACTTGCCTCAGATCTTAAAAGAACGATTCCGGGAATTGACTTTGCATCCCGTGTAAAAGAAAGTAATTTTTTATTAAATGTCAAGGACAAATCCTTCAATAAAAGAGGATCCTACGTGGATCCTGAATATCTGGATATCTTCAAATTTGATTTTTTGGAGGGCAATGCGCGCAATGCACTGACCGATATTAAATCTATTATGATTACAAGAACCATGGCAGACCAGCTTTTTGGGAAAAATAGTCCTGCGTTAGGCGAGAATATCAAGATCAACAATACAGAAGATTTCAAGGTTACTGGCGTCGTGGCAAACTTGCCTGCCAATGTAACCTACACCTTTCAATGGTTGGTACCTTTCAGAAATTTTGAAGTGGACAACCATTGGACGAAGGAGTATGGAAATAACTTTGCCAACACCTTTGTAAAGTTAGCTCCCAATTCAGATTTTAAGACGGTTGATAAAGGCGTCCGAGATTTTGTTTTTAAAACCTTTGGAGAAAAGGATAGCGTATTTTTTTTACATGCCCTGGAAGATTGGCATTTGCGAGGCACTGAAAGTTTTGAAAATGGAGAATCTGCTGGTGGGCGTATCTTATTTGTGAATTTATTTGCCATTGTGGCGCTCTTCATTATGTTGATCGCCTGCATAAATTTTATGAATCTTTCCACTGCCCGAAGCGAGAAACGTGCAAATGAGGTTGGCATGCGCAAAGCACTAGGTTCAGGACGAAAACAGTTGATCTTCCAATTTCTTACTGAAGCTGTAATGACTGCTTTCATCAGTGGAATTCTAAGTATTTTTCTTTTGATTTTATTAATTCCACACTTTAATTTATTGATCGATAAAAATTTAAGCTTGGCATTGGAAAAACCAATACATTTTATTCCAATGCTTGTAATAATCCTTTTCTGCGGCCTTATTTCAGGTCTTTATCCGGCATTCTATTTGTCTTCCTTTAAACCGATTGACGTCTTAAAAGGAAGTAGAAGACAATCGGGGAGTGCTTCCTTTATCAGAAAAACATTGGTCGTCATACAGTTTTCGACCTCCATTATTTTCATCATTAGCACCCTATTGGTATATCAACAAGTGCAGCATGTCAAAAACCGGAATTTGGGAATGGTAAAGGAAAACCTCATTGAAATACCGATAGCTAACGGTAACATTATTAAAAATTTTAAATCGATTGAGCAAGAGTTGAAGTCTTCGGGATTGGTTGAAAATGTGGCGTTGGTAAATTCGCAAATTCTCTCTGCTGGAAATAATACCTCAGGTGTCAATTGGCAAGGTAAACCAGCTGATGCAGATATTCTGATTTCCGTAAGAACCGTGACGCCTCAGTTTTTCAATACGGCGGGAATGGAAATCATAGAGGGTAAAGGTTTTGGATTTTCCCAAGCTGCAGACAGCGCTAACGTGCTGATATCGGAATCTTTTGCCAAACTCATGAAAACTGATCAAGTTATTGGAAATACTATTAATCATAATGACCAAATATTAACTATTAATGGCGTGGTTAAGGATTTTATATATGGCAATATGTACGGCAAAAGCGATCCCGTCATGTTTTATCATCAAGCTGAAGAAGCACATTATATGTACATAAAACCCGCTGCTGGTGTGGCCATCAATAAAACACTGACAAAAATAGAAGCTGTTCTCAAAACGCAAAATCCAGGATTTCCTTTTGAGTATAGATTTGTAGATGATGCTTTTAATGAGCGCTTTAGAAGCGAGCAATTGGTGGAGCATCTTTCCCAAATATTTGCAGTATTGGCCGTTATCATTTCTTGTTTGGGGCTATTCGGACTATCTGCTTTCACAGCCGAACAGCGCCGTAAGGAAATTGGCGTACGTAAAGTTTTAGGTTCTAGTGTTCTGGGAATTGTACAATTATTATCCGAAGATTTTTTAAAGTTGGTACTCTTCTCAATTGTAATATCTGTGCCCATTTCGTGGTACATTATGCAAAATTGGTTGCGGGGATTTGCGTATCGTATTGATATAAAACTATGGGTTTTTGTAATTGCCGGTTTATTTGCGGTGTTGATCGCCTTATTAACGGTTAGTTTTCAAGCGATTAAAGCAGCAGTTGCAAATCCAGTAAAAAGTTTAAGAACGAAATAACAATAGACAATAAACAATAAAAATATGCTACTCGAACTAAACAATATCTTCAAATGGGTTACTCAAGGCGGAAAACGTGTTTTCCTTCTGAGTGATATTAATCTCAAGGTTGAAGAGGGCGAATTTATCTCCATCATGGGACCTTCTGGTTCTGGAAAATCGACATTACTCAATGTGATCGGAATGCTCGACGGATTTCAGGAAGGGGAATATGATTTTCTGGGGGAATCGGTTCATAATATGAAAGAAAAAAACCGTTCAAAACTTTATAAGGAATATATCGGATTTGTGTTTCAGTCCTATCATCTTATTGATGAGTTGACGGTGTATGAAAATATTGAAACGCCATTGGTTTATAAAAACATAAAATCTTCTGAGCGCAAAGCCTTGGTTGCCGATATGCTGGACAGATTTAATATGGTGGGGAAAAAGGATCTTTTTCCGGGCCAGTTAAGTGGTGGTCAGCAGCAGTTGGTTGGTATCGCACGTGCTTTGATTGCCAAACCCAAGCTCATTTTAGCCGATGAGCCAACGGGAAATTTGAACTCTAAACACAGTGAAGAAATCATGCAACTCTTTAAAGAACTTAATCAAGAAGGTGTGACCATAATTCAGGCCACACATTCTGAAGCGAATGCCGCTTACGGGTCGCGCGTTTTACATCTTTTGGATGGAAGACGAGATCATATCCAATAGAAAGTATCTATCAATCACATAAATTATGACTTTTAAAATTTCCATAGCACTGTATTTTGCAGCAACACTACATCTTTTTTCACAAACAGAAGAAAAAACAGCAATGACTCTTGAGGAGTGTATTAGCTTGGCGATAGAAAATAATTTAGATCTTAAATCAACAAAGCTGACCAAAGAAACTTGGAATGTCAATTTCAAGCAAAATAAAAATGCATTGCTACCTAATGTCAACGGTTCGTTTAATCTAGGCGTTGCAAATGGACGGAGTATTGATCCTTTTACCAACGGTATCATCAACCAGGAACTCACTTTTTCTAATGCGGCTCTGGGACTTGATGTTTTGGCCTTTAACGGGTTTAGACTTATCAACCGTTGGAAACAGGCAAAATTGAACTTAAAATCGGCCGAAATGGAAGTGGAAGCTGAGAAGCAATCCTTAATCCTGAATGTGACCTTGACTTACTTACGTGTATTAAACGCTCAGGACTTGGTTAAAATGTCAGAATCTCGATTAAAAACTACTCAAGGCCAATTGGATCGCTTGCGAAGTCTTTATGAGGAAGAAACAGGAAATCCTGCGGAATATCACGATCTTCAAGGCCAATTGGCTATGGATGCCGCTAGCATTGTGGACTACAAAAATAATCTTGAAACTGAACTTATTAAGCTTAACACCTTGATAAATAACGAGGCGCCCATCACAGTCTCTCCATTGAATTTAGCATTGGATATTGAAATATATGGCTTTACAGCACAGGATGTTTATGAACAGGCACTTCAAGTTTTTCCCACGATTAAAGCGCGTCATCTTAGTGTAGAAGCCACCGAAAAAGGAATCGCCGTGGCTCGAGCGCAGTATGTGCCAGAGGTAAGTGTCTTTGCCAATTTGACCACCAACTATTCAAGTGCTGCGCGACTTTTTAATGAATCGGGGACAAGCCTTGTGGGTACAAATGACTTTGTAACGATTAACAATCAGGAGTATTTTATTTTTACGCAACAAACCAATTTCACAAGTGATCACATTCCCTATCGGGATCAATTTGACAATAACTTGAACTCTTCAATTGGCGTTTCAGTAAGTGTTCCTATTTTTAATGGCTTCAGGGCTAAGAGTAATGTAGCACTCCAAATAATCAAAAAAGAGGAAGCTCAAACAGCATTGGCACAGATCAAACTGGAACTTCAACAATCCATTAAGCAATCCTACAGTGCCATGATCAATGCCTTTGAAAGGAGTAAATTGTTGCAGAATCAAGTGGACGCTTATAAAAAATCCTTCCTAATCAATGAGATTCGTTTTAATAATGGGGTTTCCAATAGCGTGGACTATATCATCAGTAAAAACAATCTGGATAATGCTCAAACTAACCTAGCCAATGTGAACTATGAATATGCTCTTAGAGTAAAAATTTTAGAGTATTATCGAGGGAATAAGTGACAATGAATGTCCTGTATATTAAAGAATCTTAGTGAAAAGTGATACTTCCAATTTGAATTTTAATCCCTTCAAAGGGTTTAATTCACCGTCCCGATAATTATAGGGATACTTCAATTTAAATAAGCGCCTCCTTGTTTTGAAAAATCAAAAGGCCAACAATCTTTCCTTGGCCTTTTGTTTTTATATAATTAGAACAGAATTATAAGACTATTCCTCAGAGGATTCTTCCATAGTATGATACACGTTCTGAACATCATCATCTTCTTCCAATCGCTCTAAAAGTTTTTCAACATCTTCAGCTTCTTCAGCCGTTAATTTTTTAGTCACCTGTGGAATACGTTCAAAGCCGGAAGACAAAATTTCAAGACCTCGTTTCTCCAATTCCGATTGAATGGCGCCAAAACTTTCAAAAGGGGCATAGATCAAGATACCGTCATCATCCTTAAAAACTTCGTCTGCGCCAAAATCGATAAACTCCAATTCCAATTCTTCCGGATCTAAACCTTCGGCGGCAATTCTGAAATTACAGGTATGGTCAAACATAAATACGACGGAACCTGAAGTTCCCAAGTTCCCATGACATTTATTGAAATAACTGCGGACGTTGGCTACCGTTCTGGTATTGTTATCTGTGGCTGTTTCTACTAAAATGGCAATCCCGTGCGGTGCATAGCCTTCAAAGAGAACTTCCTTAAAATCGCCCAAACTTTTATCTGAAGCTCTCTTAATCGCGCGTTCCACATTGTCTTTAGGCATGTTTACGGCCTTGGCATTTTGGATAACGGCTCTTAAGCGTGCATTGGTATCAGGATCAGGACCACCGTCTTTCACGGCCATAACAATGTCTTTGCCAATACGTGTAAAGGCTTTACTCATTGCTGACCAACGTTTCATTTTACGTGCTTTACGAAATTCAAAAGCTCTTCCCATTCTTGTAAGTTCTAAGTTTAAAGTTAAATATTTCAGTCTTCGGTCTTAAGTCATCGGTCATTGTGCATCCTCCTCCCAAATTCTGAGCAAATTTAAAAAAATTCATGGCATTAGTGCGATGTATCCATTGAAAAGACAATTGGTCAATTATATTTATTGTTCTTGATATCGCTCAAAATTGCCAGTGCTTCATGAATGTAAATATCAGTCGAAATATCTTCCATCTGACTTTCGTTAAGCTTCATTTCATCAACATCCCATAATTTATTGGTGGTTTCGGCGGTGTTTTTCACCGTTATTCTTTGAGTTTCCAAATCGAGTGTTTTATATAGTGTAACCCATAAATCATTATAAGTCTGTACATCATCATAAATGTTGCCCAGAGTTAAAGGGTAATTTAAATCCCTATCCATATAATTCGATAAGAGCTGAGTGTTCATGTCTTTGATTGCCGTGAAATTGCTGTTGCTCTCTACTCGGAGCTTGCTTTTAGATTGGATTTCAGGCATAGGAATTTGTTTATAGGCGCGATGTTTCACGAATGGAATGATGGTGTCATTCGACAGTGCAAATGGACTATAAGCTTCACTGGTTTTAAAATCGTCATATAACGACGGTAAGATAATATCGGGAACAACACCAATCGATTGGTGGCTTTTTCCAGTGACCCGATAGAATTTCTCAACGGTCAGTTTACAAAAACCTAATTCGTCAGTATCCCTTAAGGGTACAATAATTTGTGCTGATGCCTTTCCATGACTTGGAGAACCCACAATAATGGCGCGATTATAATCTTGCATGGCGGCGGCAAAAAACTCCGCGGCAGAGGCACTGTAATTATCGATAAGGATGACGATGGGCTTATTGAAAAACGAGCCCTTAATACCGTCCTCTATTGTAAAAGTCGCACCATTTCCAAATTTCAAAATGGCCAATGGTCCTTTGTTTATGAATAATCCGGAAAGATTTGCGGCTTCTTTCATGGAACCTCCACCATTGAACCTTAAGTCCAAGACTAAGCCTTTAATGTTTTTATTATCAATTAATTGCAATTGAGTTGCAACGTCAAAGGTTAAGCCGATACCACTAGGCGAATCAAAATCCGTATAAAAACTAGGAATTTTTAGGTAGGCATAATTTGACTTTTTATTGAGTAGAAATGCTGTACAGGAATTCTCTACAACTTTCAGTTCGGTTTTTGTGAGTGGGATATCGTGAACGGAACCATTTTGCTTCTTGATTTTAAAGATAATGGTTTCATTTTTTTCATTGGAAGTAAAGGCGGCAATATCTTCATTGGACACGCAGAAGGTTTCTAATATTTGTGTGGGAGAAGTTAAGGATTTGATGACATCATTCTCGTCAAAATTACCGTTTAATGAGGCAGCACTACCAGGTGCAATATAAGCGATGACAATATCCCCATTCTTGTCTTTTGCGGTATCAATTCCGAAAGTTAACTGATGATTGGACACAGAGTCTTCAAACTGTGATTTATCTGAATCATTATAAAAAAATGAATTGGGATCTTGATAATTGGCAAAAGCATTCAAAAAGGCTTCTTTTACAAAATTAGTGATATTGCCATTTTTGTGAAGAAACTCATCTAACAAACAAATTTGATTTTGAATGATTTTTGGTTTGATTTCCGCTTCGAGGACTTTGAAGTTTTTTTCTAAATAGGAGAGCGAACTGTCCTGCTCAACCAAATAATCCAAAATAAAATAACTCAGACGTTTGTTCCAATATTTTCTGAACGCTGCATCATCTTTAAAGTAACCAAAATCTGGCTTTGATTTAAAATAAAGTGTATCCTTGCCGGAATAATCAAAATCCACATCCTTTAATGTGCTAAGGTAGGTTTTGGAAGCTTCAACACGTTGTTGAAGTATCGTGCTATACTTCTCTATAAAATCACAATTGCCCGAACTTACGTCATCATCAAGTTGATATTTATCGGTTTTAAATAGCTGGATATCAGATTCATGAAAAAATCGCTTGCCTTCATCCAATCGCTCCAAAAACAAATTAAAAACACCTTTTGAAAGACTATCGTTAAGTGGTTTTGGACGAAAATGATGTTGCTGAATGCGTTGGTTCAAGGCATTTAATTGATCACAAAAAACAGGGTCCTTTTGCCCATAAGTCCATGAAACGACCAAACTAAAAGCAATTATAAGTCGCCTTTTAAGCATAATTTATAAGCGCGTTTTTACTATTCTTGAACTTCGACAATAGCCTCGATAGCTTCAGCCAATTTAAAATCTTTTGCCGTAACCCCTTTGGCGCTGTGCGTAGACAACTTGATGGTTAGCATATTGTACACATTGGTCCAGTCGGGATGATGGTTTTGCGCTTCACATTCAAAGGCAATTCTACTCATGGCGCTAAAACAATCTTTAAAATTGTCGAATTCAAATTCCGCGTGAAGGGCATTATCATAATATTCCCAATCCGGAAAGTTTAATAATTTCTTTTCAATGGTTTCTTCAGATAATAGAGACATAATTTCGATATTTAAGTTTCTTAAAATTATAAATTATAATTGACAAATTCTAAGACTAAGGATTATAATTCATGTAATTATCCAATTTTCAAGAAGCTCCGCACTGCTGATCTGAAGGTGTTTTGGGAGTTTATTTGTTTTTGGCAGCACGGCTAAATAACGATCGTCGTTGGTGGTATATACCTGTTTGAAATGTACTTGATCGGAAGTCAATAAAGCAACCATTTCCTTAATAAAGTCGTCATGATGCACTAAGTCGGAACTTCCCAAATGAAATATGCCATCTTTGTTTCTGTTAATGATATAGTGAACTTGCTGTGTCATCTTAAAATCGGTAGTGACATTCATAATCAGATTTGGAAATAATTCAATAGGCAGTTTTTCTTGAATATGCTCCTTGATTTCTTTAAGTCGCGGCGATTGGGTTCCGAATACCATGGGAAGTCTGACAATGACCACTTTCGTTATTGGTAACCGCAGTAACATGTTCTCAATCTTGATCTTGAAGTGGCCGTAAATACTTTCACTTAAGGTTTTGTCGTCTTCATAACTCGGATATTTGCTATAGGCATCAAATACATTTGCAGAGGAGAAGAAAATGATTTTACAATCGTGAGATGCTACATATTCAACCATATGCTGATGGGCAATGACCTGTGCATGAAAATCGCCACGTAAACAGGAAATAATGATCGAAGGTTTAACGACTTCTAGAATTTCAAAAACATCATCTTCCTCTATACCATATTGAAAAAAGTGCTGATTCTTCTCATACATCTTGTTTGCAATGTGATAAGTGTCGAAAGTGTTAAAGTAGGGCCCCAATTCTTTATACAAGGCATTCCCGATAAAGCCACTGGCGCCGAGGATAAGAATGCGATGTTTGTTGTCTGGAGTCATCATAAATTAATAACGAATTATTCAATAACGGATAATTTTTCCATATCTGATATCTTCTATAAAAATGTGAATTGACACGTAATGATTTGATTTCTAAAAACACAGCTCGTTTATCGGTATTGCTATAAATGAGTAGGCAAAAGTGTGAGACGCTTATTTTGTCAACACTTTTGCCCAATAAGTTTAATTCAAAATAGAATAAATTCTGCGTTATGCTTTATAAAACGGTGTTTTTACGATAGTCGCTGGAACTGCATTTTTTCTGATTTGAATGTATATTTTATTACCAACTTCAGACATATTAGTTGGAACATAACCTAAGCCAATGCCTTTATGCAACGATGGCGACATGGTGCCCGAAGTAACCACGCCAACGACATTGCCTTGGTCGTCAACAATATCATAACCTTGACGTGGAATGCCTTTTTCATCCAGTTCAAAACCAATCAATTTTGTTTTTGGTCCGCTTTCCTTTTCTGTTTTAAGCGCTTCGCTATTGGTAAAATCCTTGGTAAATTTTGTAACCCAACCTAATCCAGCTGCTATAGGAGAGACGGTTTCATCAATGTCATTGCCATACAGACAATAGCCCATTTCCAAACGCAAGGTATCACGTGCAGCCAATCCGATAGGTTTGATGCCGTATTTTGCTCCAGCTTCAAAAACTTTATCCCAAATTTGTTTTACTTCTGAATTCTTACAGTAGATTTCAAATCCGCCACTTCCTGTATAACCTGTAGCAGAAATGATCACATTGTCAATACCTGCAAAATCGCCCACTACAAAGTTGTAAAACTTAAGTTCTGAAAGATTATGGCTTGTTAAACTTTGCATGGCTTCAACAGCTTTTGGCCCTTGAATCGCCAATAAGGAATACTCAGGCGAAAGGTCTTTCACTATTGCGCCGATATCATTTTTAGACGTAATCCAATTCCAATCCTTTTCAATATTACTTGCATTTACAACCAATAAATAGGAGTCTTCTTCCATTTTATAAATGATCAAATCATCTATAACACCACCAGTTTCATTCGGCAAATAGCTGTATTGTGCTTTTCCAATTGTTAACTTTGAAGCATCGTTACTACAAACTTTTTGGATCAACTCCAAGGCATGTGGTCCTTCAATTAAAAATTCGCCCATATGGGACACATCAAAAACACCGACGCCATTTCTTACGGTTTCGTGTTCTGCGCTGACGCCTTCATATTGAACGGGCATATTAAATCCTGCATAAGGCACCAGTTTTGCTCCAAGAGCTTCGTGAGTTGATTTTAAGGTAATGTCTTTCATAAATTATTTTTTTATTTTCGCGAAGACGAAAATTTGTTTAAAAATTCTTGGTTAAAAAATAAACTAAGACAATAATGAGGGATAGTATGATGAACGCGTAAAATATTCCATTTTTCAAGCTCATATTAGAAACTATAGTTTCGATAGTATGGCCGAAAAGCTTAATAATTCCCACTAATATAT
>JBARDR010000566.1:0-5901 GCA_049795335.1 Gelidibacter sp.
AACGATAAATCACTCTCGTTACGTACCCATTCTCAAACTTCGGGATGGAGTTTGACCGAGCAGGATCCGTTTAATAATGTGGCAAGAACTACTATTGAAGCGGCAGCAGCAGCGTTTGGAGGTACACAAAGTTTACATACCAATGCCTTAGATGAGGCCATCGCTTTACCAACCGATTTTTCCGCACGAATAGCGCGAAATACGCAACTTTTTCTACAATTGGAAACCCAAATCACAAAGACGGTCGATCCTTGGGGAGGAAGTTTTTACGTTGAGAAACTGACGCACGATATCGCTGAAAAAGCTTGGGCGCTGATCGAGGAAGTTGAAGAGCTTGGAGGCATGACCAAAGCCATTGAAGCAGGCATTCCAAAATTGCGGATTGAAGAAGCAGCGGCACGTAAGCAGGCACGCATTGATTCTGGCCAGGATATCATCGTGGGCGTGAATAAGTACAGATTAGAAAAGGAAGATCCGATTACAACTCTTGAAGTTGATAATCAAACGGTCAGACTTTCGCAGATAGAACGTTTGAATAGAGTGAAGGCTGTAAGGAATTCTGGAAAAGTAGAACAAGCTTTGGCTAATTTAACAGAAGCCGCTAAAAATATTATAAATTCGGATCAAGGCTCTGATGAGAATTTGCTAGCTTTAGCCGTAGAAGCGGCAAGAGAGCGCGCTACCTTAGGGGAAATTAGTGATGCACTTGAAGTTGCATTCGGTCGTTATAAAGCTCAGATTAAATCATTTTCAGGCGTGTATAGCAAAGAAATAAAAGACGATAGTTCGTTCAAGAAAGCACGGGAACTTGCCGACAAATTCGCCGAGCAAGATGGTCGTCGTCCGCGAATCATGATTGCCAAAATGGGGCAGGACGGTCACGACAGAGGCGCCAAAGTAGTCGCCACAGGTTATGCGGATGTTGGTTTTGATGTGGATATTGGTCCGCTATTTCAAACGCCAAAGGAAGCTGCAAAACAGGCGGTTGAAAATGATGTCCATATTCTGGGCGTGTCTTCATTGGCTGCCGGTCATAAAACTTTAGTCCCGCAAGTCATTCAGGAATTAAAAAACTACGGTCGCGATGATGTTATGGGTATTGTCGGAGGCGTCATTCCTAAACAGGATTACCAATATTTATTTGATGCAGGAGCGGTCGCCATATTTGGTCCTGGAACGAAAATTAGTGATGCAGCCATTCAAATGTTGGAGATTTTGCTATATGAATAGCGCATTTCTAAAAGTATTTTATGCTATAGTTACTTTCGTTTTACCAATCCTAATTTTAAATTGAAAACTTATAATACATAGACCACTAGTGTTCGATAGAGCCTCCTTATTGGGACAGTTGGAAAATAACAGTGATTGGGATGTTATTATTATTGGAGGCGGAGCAACTGGTTTGGGCGTGGCCTTGGATAGTGCGACGCGCGGTTACAAAACACTCCTTTTGGAACAGTCTGATTTTGCAAAGGGAACGTCTAGCAGAAGTACTAAACTCGTTCATGGCGGCGTGCGCTATTTGGCACAAGGCAATATTGATTTGGTCAAAGAAGCCTTGTATGAAAGAGGTTTGCTATTGAATAACGCTTCGCACTTGGTCAATAATCAGACATTTATTATTCCGACTTATAAATGGTGGAACACTTTTTTTTACACTATTGGCTTAAAAACTTATGATCTTTTGGCCGGAAAGTTGAGCTTCGGAAAATCCATCAGAATATCTAAAAAGGAAACGTTTTCTAGACTTTCGACTATTAAAAAGGAGCATCTTAAAGGAGGCGTAGTCTATCATGACGGTCAATTTGATGATGCGCGATTAGCAGTCAATATTGCCCAAACCGCTATCGAACAAGGTGCGACGGTTTTGAATCATTTTAGGGTTATTCAATTGCAGAAAGATGTGAATGGCAAACTTAATGGAGTTACGGCAATTGATAAGGAATCGCACAAAGAATACAATTTAAATACAAAAGTAGTCATCAACGCAACAGGCGTATTCACAGATGAAATCCTGAAAATGGATAATGCGGAGGCTAAAAATACGGTAAGACCAAGTCAGGGCATTCATTTGGTGTTAGATCGCTCATTTTTGCCAGGTAAAGATGCCATCATGATTCCGAAAACAACAGATGGACGGGTTCTTTTTTTGGTGCCTTGGCACAATAGAGTAGTGGTAGGAACTACGGACACCTTATTGGATAGCCATAGTTTGGAGCCAAAACCATTGGAAAAGGAGATTGATTTTATTTTGGAAACCGCAAATGCTTATTTGAATAAAACCGTTACTAGAAATGATGTGTTGAGCATCTTTGCTGGATTACGTCCGTTGGCAGCTCCAAAAAATCCTTTTGAAAAAACGAAAGAAATTTCAAGAAGCCATAAAGTAATTGTGTCTGAATCGGATTTAATTACCATCACTGGCGGTAAATGGACCACCTATAGACGCATGGCACAAGACACCATGAAAAAGGTCATTGCTTTAGGGAAATTGCCTTATACGGTGTGTCTGACCAAACATCTCAGTATTCATGGTGCCAATGGTTCTGCAGATGATACTAATCATCTTTATATTTATGGAACTGATCAAAAATTTATTAAGCAACTGATTATGGAATCTCCAGAATTAGGCGAAAAGTTACATCCACGTTTAGAATTTTTAAAGGCCGAAGTGGTTTGGGCAGTTACCAATGAAATGGCACGAACGGTTGAGGATGTTTTGGCCAGGCGGGTGCGTATCTTGTTTTTGGATGCCAGGGCCGCAAAGGACGTTGCTCCCCAAGTCGCTGAGATTCTAGCGAGCTATTTGGGTAAAGACGAGGAATGGAGGCAATCACAGATTGAGGAATTTACACATTTAGCCACTCAGTATATTTTGTAGTGAACTGAACTAAATTTATTTGTCTATAACTTCAACTTCATTTGGTTCTTTGCGTTTAAAGGGTTTATGACCATTTTATGTCATCTATTTATTCAATACGTCTGTAGTTTTCTGAATAAAGACGATTGCCCTTATTATCAACTTCAATTTGACTAAACTTGCTTCTTCCCAATGAGATCTCATATTTGAATTCTTTTTTCTCTTGGATAATACGACGCATCATTTCTGAACCATATTCTAAAGTTTCGGTAAGTTCCACGTTTTGGTCATCTAGGCTGTAGTTTCCATATCCAAGCCATTCGATAGAATCAGAGGGGACACTTTTGCTCCACATAACTTTAGTGTCCGTATACATTTTGATTTGTCTAAAACCAGGATTTGTTTTAAATGAATCAGCAATCTTGTTATTTACATAGTGGTAATAGCCCACCATTTCCCAAGCGCCATTAAGTTTTAATGTCTTGTCCTTCTTGTCAACCCTTGGATTGTAATTTGAATTTTTGTACTCATTACAAGCCGTAAACATGATAATAATTAAGAAAAAGAATGAAAATTTCATAAGCTTAAGCTTATAATTGTTAAGGTTAATGGTTTCTAATTTACAAAAGTCAGGCGTCTTTACTTAATCATGTGCTCGACATTTTTGTGTCATTTAAACCAGGAATTTTATAATGACATCTTTTTAGTGGTTGATAAAAACCGTTTTTTTATTTACAAATTCATGAATGCCTTCTTTGGAAAGCTCCCGACCATATCCGGAAGCCTTTGTGCCGCCGAACGGCAATCGTGCGTCCGATTTGACCATTTCGTTTATAAAATAAGCGCCGTCCTCAATAGTGTCAATATAGTTTTCGGCCGTTTCAATGCATTGGGTAAAAACCATAGTACCTAAGCCGTATTTTGTATGAGCAGCCATTTTAAAAGCTTCTTCTGTATTTTTAACCTTGATTATAGCAGCAACAGGACCAAAGGTTTCTTCTTTAAATACGGGCATTTCGGGAGTGACATCAGTAATAATGGTAGGTTCAAAGTAGGCGTCTTTTAGGTTATTTCCTATGACTAAAGTGGCACCTAATTTGATCGAATCGTCGATTTGCTTTTTTAAAGCCTTTGCTAAGTCGGCTCTTGCCAAAGTGCCAATGGTCGTTTGATTGTCTAGTGGGTCGCCGAATTTTAGTGCAGCGACTTTCTCTTTAAATAGCTTTAAAAAAGTATCATAGATATTCTCAGTGACAATAAAACGCTTAGCCGCGATACAACTTTGTCCAGTATTTTGCATTCTGGCGTTGACCATGGTGTCCATGTACTTATCCAAATTAGCATCATAAAGAACAATGCACGCGTTGCTGCCGCCCAATTCAAGAACCGTCTTCTTTAAGTTTTTACCAGCGGTTGCAGCAATATTCCGACCAGCTTCTTCACTTCCCGTTAAGGTCACTGCTTTTATAAGGTCATTTGCGATAAGTTGTTCAACGGCCTCATGATTGGCAAGTATGGTCGTGAAGCAACCTTGAGGATAGCCTGCCTTTTCGAAAAGTTTTTCAATGGCAAAGGCGCAACCAGTAACATTAGCGGCGTGTTTTAAGATCGCTGTGTTTCCAGCGGTTAATGTTGGAATGGCAAATCGGAGTACTTGCCAGAAAGGATAGTTCCAAGGCATAATTGCTAAAATAGTGCCTAGTGGATCATAGCTTATAAAACTTTCTGAAGCATCAGTTTCAATGAGTTCATCTGCTAAAAAATCATCAGCATTAGTCGCATAAAAATCACATAATGTCAGGCATTTTTCGATCTCAGAAATACTTTGGCTAATGGGTTTTCCCATTTCTAGAGTTATCAGTGTTGCTAGTTCGTGCTTGTCATCTTCTATAATTTGCGCAAGGTTTATCAAGAGTCTACAGCGCTCCTTAATGGGGGTAAGTTTCCACTCGTGAAATGTCTTATTGGAATTTTCTAATATTTGATGTAAATCTTCAGAGCTGTGAAGTTGATAGTGTTTTAAGGATTGATTGTTAAAAGGATTAACAGTTTTTATTGAATTGCTCATGGTAGTGTGATTTTATGTTAAATTTGTTATAAAACAACTTTAATATCTTGATTATCGTGCTGTAATTTGTTAGGTTGTAATAGAGTGAATTTCGAAATTATACTAAATAAATAGAGACTGCAAGTACAATCGTGTAATAGTTAAAATATTTTCTTTTTGAGCTAATATCAAAACAGTTACTGTTATAATTTTGACATTAATAAAGAAATTAAATCACAATTATTAATTTAAAATAAATAATATTATGGGAAATAATAGTAGCACAAATACACTGATAGGAATTTTAGCTGGTACAGCAATTGGAGCAACATTAGGGATTCTATTTGCACCTGATAAAGGTATTAACACTAGACAAAGAATTTCAGACGAGGCATTGGCAGCAAGAGATCGAATTGCAGAAGGCGCTATGTCAGCAAGAGATACTATTGCTAGCAAAGCGTCACATTTAAGAGATAATATTGTAGATTCAGTAAGTCATAAAGCCCAAACGCTTGATGAAAAAGTAGAGTCCATTGTATCTGATGCGAGCCATAAAACAGAAGATGTCATTAGGACATTGGAAGCCAAATTGGAGACTTTGAAAGAAAAAAACAAAAAATTCCAAAAATCATAAATTTAGATATGAGCATTTTTGAATCTATAAATAATACGTCCAATAAAGCCACGGATATTGGTGAAAGATATTTTGATAGATCTTTCGAATATTTTAAACTAAAAGTATTTCAGCAATTGACCTATACCATCAGTATGATTGGTAAAGCGCTAATAATTGGAGCCGTATTATTTATAGGTTTAATTTTATTGTCCATTTCTGCAGCTATTGCAATAGGCGATGCCTTACAGAATGTGGCTTTGGGCTATCTCATTATGGGAGGCGTATTCATGATAATAGGTTTTATTATTTATAAAGTCAGATATGTTGTGGATGCCAAAATAATTGAAAAATTCCAAATTAAATTCTTTAAATAGTAGT
>JBARDR010000567.1:0-2631 GCA_049795335.1 Gelidibacter sp.
AGTGGAAATAACGTTTAAAGTCTAACATTTGTTTAGCTGTCCTTTAGCTAAAGCAACAAATTAGTCATACCTCTTGTATATACTACACCGCATCTCTGACTTATGTTTTTAGCAAAAAATTCAATAATCCATCGAGGAATGGGATCAATAATTTGTCGATTAACTGGTTTTTCAATAATTTGGTACTGCTTAAAAAGGCCCAATTTTTTAAGCAAAATAAAAGTAAGGGATTCTCATGCCCTTTTATTTTAGACTTTCTGATGGAAGTAAAAACTGATTATTAAATACATAAAAAAAGGAAAACAATACTTCATAAAGCAGACTCAAGAAGAGACGCCAATCACAGCTGGTTACATTCAAAACACAGTTTTAGCTTTGCCACCATCCTGAAACCAGTTGGAGGAGCGATAAATAAATTTTTTAGGGTTCTATTATCAAGCTAACAACAAAGACCGCCAACATGGAGAAATTTTTAGTGGCGGTTTTAATTGATTTTAGTGTAAAACGATAACAGATCTTTTATCAATGTAGCCTAATATTAATAGTGGTAAATTAATCAAAAAGGATCGTTTTGATGTATCAGTAAATACGTATATTGTTGTGCTCAACTCAAAAAACAACTGAGTAATGGAATCTCTAAAAGTTATTAAAATTGCAGGAACGGCGGCATTTAGTTTTGCATTTGTAACCGCATTGGGAAGAGATACTTTGCGCGATGTTTTAATTGGTGAAGTGCCCGTTAAATGGATGCTTGACTTAAGTTCTGGATTAATTGTGCTACTAACGACAATAACGGTTTTTCTATTTAAAAGCATCATAAAAAATTATAACAACGTTTTGTTGTTTTTCGATTCTATCGGACTTGGTTTTTTTACTGTGGTTGGTATTCAAACAGGAATTAGTCTTGTGTTACACCCTATAGGTTGTATAGCTCTGGCTTATTTTTCAAAAAGGAAATTTATGCAACAACTTGTATTTTCGGAGGAGTAATCTTTATCCTCTTGTTGGAAAAGGGAGTTCCTAAGTTGCCAGTTTCTTGAAGGTTCATTCAGTACAAACATAAAACATTGCTAATTTCAAATATCAAATTAATAATAGAGGAAAGAGCTGCCACCATAGGCAAATTTATGGTGGGGCGTTTATTGCCCTTCCGTCAAAAAAGAATGGTTGGACCCTTTATTTACATAGACCATATGGGTCCAGTTAAATTAAGTGAACGGGAAAACTTTGATGTTTTGCCGCATCCGCACATCGGTCTTTCCACCCTTACTTTTTTATTTAAAGGCAGCATTATGCACCGAGATGCGCTTGGCAACTATGTAGAAATAAAACCCGGGGCCGTAAACTGGATGACCGCTGGAAAAGGAATTGTTCATTCCGAAAGAACTCCCGAATATCTGCGGCACTCTCAATTATTCATGCACGGTTTGCAAATCTGGGTGGCATTGCCAAAACATTTAGAACAAATGGAACCACAATTTTCACATATTGAAGAACAAGAAATTCCACGTTGGACAGATGGCGACCTCCAATTCAAACTTGTTGCAGGTGAAGCTTTTGGCAGAAAATCGCCCGTTCCAGTTTTCAGTAAACTGTTTATGCTTGAAATAAAAAGCAAATCGAAACAGACGGTAAATATCGGAGACGAACTTTATGGAGAATCGGGTTTGTATATTCTTGAAGGCGCCATTGAAAGTGAAGGGAATGTTTATGATCCCAAACAATTATTGGTAGGGAATGACAGCACCCTTTGCGAATTCACCATTCACGAAAACAGCACCATTTATATTTTTGGCGGGGATCCTTTTCCGGAAGAACGATTCATGGACTGGAACTTTGTTTCATCCAGTAAAGAGCTCATTGAAGAAGCCAAACAGAAATGGAAGGAACAGTCTTTTGCAAAAATCGAAGGAGACGACACGGAATTTATTCCGTATCCAACACCAAAATATTGAATAATTTAATTATAGGTTATGAACAAGATATTAGGACTACATCACATCACCGCCATAGCAGGCGATGCGCAACGCAATTACGACTTTTATACAAAAACCCTTGGATTTCGTCTGCTCAAAAAGACCGTTAATTTTGACGATCCACAAACCTACCATTTCTATTTTGGAGATGAGATAGGCACACCAGGGACCATTCTTACCTTCTTTCCCTGGGCAAATGTGAGGCAAGGCAAAAATGGTTCTGGTATGGCCACAAACATTGGCTATTCCGTTCCAAAAGGAAGCTTGGATTTTTGGAAATCCCGTTTTGATAGCCTCCATATCACTTCCGATATGAGTGAGCGTTTCGGTGAAAAATCTCTAAGCTTTCAAGATCCTGATGGATTGTGGCTCACTTTAACTGAAGCCGAACATACAGATAATCGAAACGGTTATAAAACCACAGAAATTAAAGCTGAGGTAGCAATCAAAGGATTTCACACCGTAACCTTGACCCTTAATAATATTAAACCCACTGCCGCTATCTTAACTGAAGTATTCGGTTACAAACAGATTGCACAAGAAGGCAGTTTATACCGCTATAAAACGAACGCAGTAGAAAACGCAGCTTTAGTAGATTTATTAGAAATGCCGCAGGCCCAAAGAGGTTTAAATGCGGGAGGCACCAATCATCACG
>JBARDR010000568.1:0-3607 GCA_049795335.1 Gelidibacter sp.
GCACCTACCAATGCAAAACTAAACGTCATCGCCATCGGTCGGAACATTTTACCTTCTACGCCACTCAATGACAGAATCGGAATAAAAACGATTAGAATGATGAGCTGTCCGAAAATGGCCGAATTCATCATTTTGGAAGCACTTTTTAAAGTTATCCGATCAATTTCAGAACGTTGATCGGACTTTGATAAGGCCTGAATTTTACTACTTTGCGTCACGATCTGAAAGGCGATGAACTCCACAATAATGACCGAGCCATCAATGATAATTCCGAAATCAATAGCACCAAGACTCATTAAATTGGCATCCACGCCAAACAAATTCATCATTGATATAGCAAACAACAAACTCAATGGGATTACCGAAGCGACCACCAAGCCTGAACGCCAGTTTCCCAATAATATAACCACCACAAAAATGACAATCAATGATCCCAAAATGAGATTCTCAGCTACTGTAAAGGTGGTTTTATCAATGAGCTCCGTTCGCTCCAAAAAAGCATTGATATAAACCCCTTCTGGTAAGCTTTGCTCAATGGCAGCGACACGATCCTTAACAGCTTCAATGATTTTTTTGGAGTCTCCATCCTTGATCATCATGATTTGCCCCATCACTTTCTCCCCTTCTCCATTTCCGGTAATGGCACCGAAACGTGTGGCATGTCCAAAACCAACTTTAGCAATGTCCTTGACATAGATAGGAACGCCATCATTTTTTACGACAATATTTTCAATATCTTGAAGTGACGCTACCAAGCCTTCGCCACGAATAAAAAAGGCCTGATTATTTTTTTCAATGTACCCACCGCCAGCGACACTGTTGTTTTTTTCCAAAGCGTCATAAATTTCTGAAATAGAAATATTCATGGCATTCAACTGCTGCGGGTTGATGGCGACCTCGTATTCCTTTAAAAAACCACCCCAGGTATTCACTTCAACGACACCTGGAATTCCTGACAATTGACGTTTTACGATCCAATCTTGGATGGTGCGCAGTTCAGTGATGCTATACCGGTCTTCGTAACCCGGTTTTACATCCAGAATATATTGATAGATTTCCCCAAGACCCGTAGTAATAGGGCCCATTTCTGGCCTTCCAAATCCTTCAGGAATTTTTTCGGAAGCAGAATTAATCTTTTCGGCAATTAACTGGCGTGGCAGATAAGTTCCCATGGCATCTTCAAACACAACGGTCACAATAGAAAGTCCAAATTTTGAAGTTGAGCGGATCTCAACAACTCCAGGTAAATTTGCCATTTCCAATTCCACTGGATAGGTAATAAACTGTTCCACATCTTGTGTGGACAAATTGCGCGAGGTGGTAATAACCTGCACTTGGTTATTGGTAATATCTGGAACCGCACCAATCGGAATTCGGGTCAAGGAAAAAATTCCGAAACCAATGACAAATCCGATAAATAATAGAATAACTAGCTTATTCCTTAAACTAAATCTAATAATATGTTCTAACATAATTCATACATAAAGCGTTATAAGCCATTGATAAACAGCTTATTTAAAATAACTTAATCTAAAATGAATTATCCGAATCGAGGGGGTTGAAATACAGATGATTTCACAAATAAAGACGTTGATTCCTTATAAAAGAAATTAAAAGGGATTTCAACAAAAGAGGTATATGACTTTATAAAATCAAAGGTTTGAAGTGTAAAAGATGTATTGACATGACAACAAGTTTTGCTGTCATGTTTGAAGGGCAAATTTTCATGCTCAGAATGATCAATCCCATATCCTAAAGAAGCTTCACCGTAATGTTCAGCAAGAAAATCAAAAAAAGAATCGCCATAAATTTCCTTGTGATAGGAAGCATGATCCAATAGCACGCTAAATTTTGAGACGTCTTCAAAGCTAATGTTCAAACTTTGAAAAAGTATCAAGGAAGCATATAATATGGCTATCAGCTTTGACATAATCGAAACAAATCTACATAAAAAAATTGATGAATAAAATGATTTGGATCATATCCTAAAAATAAGCATTCAAGTGAATGGTTCCCATATGAATAGTCTCTGAGGCTTCTGTTTTCCTTCCGAAGGAATTGAGGTTTAAAGCAACACATGCTACTAAAAAAAAAAAGCGAATTTAATAAAACCTTAAAATCAGTTTTCAAAAAACTGCCGATGGCCATATCATCAATTACAACAAAAAAAATGTGTTCAGGAAATACTCGAAAACAGGTTCTTAACAAATATAAAAGCCACAGCGTGACGTCTTAACAATAGAGCACAAATCAATTAGGATACCTAGCTCCGTAGGAGCGACATATATATTTTACATACAGATTTGGAAGATTAGAGAAAAAAACAATCAATATAAGGCTTAATATGCCGCTCGCATGGAGCTTATTCCCAATTTAAAACAATGCATCTATTAACATAACCCTCCTATGGAGCTCGAAATTAAATAGAGCTTGTATTTGATATTAAAAAAGTTAAAAAACTTCATTTAGAATTAATATCATCTGGATTATTTTAACAAAACAACCCTAAAAACAAACAATAACCTTTTAATATTAAGAGACGATATATTATATCAAAAAACGAAAAAACATAAAAATGCTAAACGAAGTACTTCAATGGCAATCTAAAAATAGGCCTTCAACTGAATGGTTCCGGTATGAATAGTCCTTGAAGTTTCTGTTTTCCTTCCGAAGTAATTGAGGTTTAAATCTAAAAACGCAGTCAACTTCCGTTGCGCCAATAAAGTCCAAGTGAAGTTTTTCCCTGGCTGTAATCCTTCTAACATTTGATAGGATATAGGAGTATTAGCGTTGCCTTCAAAAGTGTTGTCAAAAAAATTTATCTCTCCCGTTAGCCCCACTTTTTGAGCTTTGTTATAGGTAAAGGAAATCCCAATATTATTCTGAAGCAAGGTTTCCATATTACCAATGGTATTGTCTTTGGATGTGTATTGATAAAACACATCGAAACGGGCGTTTTCATTTAATAAATACGACACTTTAGGTCGCAAGCGCGTTTCATCAATTAGATAGTTTCGCGATGCAAAATTCTCACTCAAACTTTCGTTTTCTTCTAAACTGGTTTTTAAATTCAAAAGCCAACTTTCGGCAAATTTGTGATTAAAATTAACCTGATGGCTTTTGAGCTTACTTTCTTGAAATCCGATGGAAAATAAGGTTTTCGCCGTGTTGGCCAGAAATGTATAGGAGGTTGTAAAATATTGTTTGCCTCTATTAAAAAACAGGACATTCCTCACGTTCTTATTCAGTGCCAATGGATTGGCATCCCTACCCGTAAACGGATTCAAATCAAAGGCATTATTCTCTCTTTTAATTTTTCGATCTACTAAATACGAGGTTTGATTGTAAAAATGGGACCAAAACTTCTCGGCATTATTATCGCTTACCGCCCATTGCTGCGGATTGATGGTTACCGTTTGACTCAACCTATTTTGATGCGTTTGCACGAATACTTGGTTGGGCAATAACACCCTAATATATTCGCCTTGATCTTGAAATTGGGCCATTTCAAATTCGTCCAATTCCTGAATTCCGTTGTTATTATAATCATTCCAACCGTAAGCACCTTGGCCAGGTTCTACTTTGACATAGGTGAAATCCTGCTGCG
>JBARDR010000569.1:0-3513 GCA_049795335.1 Gelidibacter sp.
TTTTAGGACAAGACAGGATGACCCCTCTGAAACTACTCTTGCTGTGTAAACTTACAGTCAAGTCAATCATGATAAGGATCCGTGAAATCTTTGCAATCTGGGTCCAAAAAAAACGGTTTAATTCAGACGAAGGCGTAATTAAAACAATTGTCCACCCTAATTAAAGAATAGACGATTGTTCATAGTAGGTTCATAATAATCTTTGGACCTCCTAATTGATTAAGAATGGTTAATTAATCAGGATGCGGTTATAGCGCGAATTATGATCAGATTCCAAGACCGTTAAAACAACTTGGCTTTGGAGATGTGCTAAGCTTAACGCATATGTTTCAGAGGCGTTATTTAAGTCATGCGAGCTGATAAGTTGGCCTTGAAGCGTATAGAGTTTCAAAGAAACAGGTGTCCCTTGGGTTTTGACATGTATGGTTTTGGAGTTTTGATAATAATTTAAGGATACGGCATTTAAAGCGCTGTCCTCATCAGAAAGCGAGTGATCCTCTTTATGATCCGTAAAGGCCATAAAAAACCGATTTTCATAAACTCCGCTTTCCATGGTCTTTTTGAAACTGACCTCATTAAGGTGATGGTAACTATTTTCCCAGGCATCATAAATAAACACAGAAATAGGTTGGGCAAAGTTCTCAAGGGCGGTCAAAGAAATCTCAATAGGTCCTGAGTTAGTCAGAAACATGCCCAACGGATAGTTATTTGAATTACTATAGGTGCCTACACCTTGAATCACAAAGCGTTGCGAGTCAATCATCCAATTCAGGTCATCAGATAGTTTTTCTCTGTTAAGGGCATCATAGCCATAATCAATGCCATCAGTGGCGCTGCCATCTTTGGTAAAACTCAATAATAAGTGGCGTACATAGCCCTCGGGGTTTTTAAAATCAATTCGGACACGCTGGATGTTCCCATCCTTTTGAGCATAAAAAGTTGTGCACCAAAATAGGATACATAAGAAGGTTAATTTGTTCATTACTATTAGAGTATAAGATTTGGGTCCGCAATGTAAAAAAAACATCAAACTTATGGTCTTGAATACTTATTAAAACGACCATGTGTTTTTTAATGTAGGTTGAGGGTTACAAATCAGGCTGGTAGCGTAGGAAATTACTTTTAATATTTAATGCTTGTCCGTAAAGACATCCCATTGAATTTTGAATATCTCCCTGCTTCATCTGGGGGCTTCAGAAAGATGTCAATTAGTCAAAATTGTCCAATACAGGACAGTTGACTTTGTTCAATTTTGTTCTTTGAGCTTCAGTTTATCCGAATGGAATGATTTAAAGACGACAAAACTAGCTTTAGGCATTACAGAAGACAATCATTCCATGTTTTAAGCCTTAACATTATTCTTTAATGACATCTTATAAACTAAATGGATTAAAAAAAAATCGTCCATCCTAATTAAAGAATAGACGATTGATAATAATTGGTTGGTTAACCTTTGTGTTATTATTGAATTACAACTTTTTTGCTATAACTACTGGTGCTAGTTTCTATTTGAATAATATAATTCCCGGTAGTAATGTCCTTCACTGGAATTTTAAATTCTTCCGAATAATGAGTGTCGGAAATGTTCCAAGTTTTGACCGATTGACCAATCATATTGATTAGGTTCACTTGGCGCACTTCAATACTTGCAGGTGTATGTACGTATATTTCAGCTGTTTTTTGAAGGTACTTCACAGTGATATCCTTAAATTCTTGATCAATGGTTGACAAAGTGGAGTCTGTTGTAAACACAATAGAAAAACGGTCCGAATACTGGCCAGATTGCATTGGCATTTGGAAACCTGTGTTATTGATTTTGGTGTACGTATCCATTTGCGCATCATAAACAAAGACATCAATAGTCGCATCAAAATTCTCTAATCCTGTTAAGGCGAGCTCAATATTTCCAGCGATGTTTAAAGACATGTCCAATGGGTATTTTTTGTTGATATCAAAAGCACCAACCCCTTGGATCACAAATTTTTTATCCTCGATGGCGAAAGAAAGATCGCTTGGGAAGTCATCACTATTCAAGCCGTCATAACCGTAGTCAATACCATCGGTAGCCGCATCATCGGGTGTAAAACCTAGCAATAAAGATCTGATGGCGCCTTCAGGTGTGGTGAATTCGAAACGTACTCGTTGGATGTCATTAGCATTAGAAGCCGTACCTCGTTTTTGAACCCTATCAGGACCATTTTCGGGAGTCCTTAAAAATACAGATTCTCCGTCTTTTTCTTTTACAAATTCACGTTGGCCATTGTTAAATTCGATATTTCCGCCAGTCTCATTGACTTCCACGTAAAATCCTTGTCCTACAGGAATATAGCGTCCTGGGATTTTTTTAGCGTTGCCTGGACTAGCATTCACTGATCCCTGCATATAACCTCCTGGAGGTACTGCGGCAGGAACTGTGCCCGTAATGAGAGAGTAGGAGTAACGTCCTTGATATTCCTTTGCTATATGGGTCTTACTTTCCGGCGATTGTTCCCAGAATAGTAGTGCGCTTCCAGGTTTAAGGACCTTTGAATTATCTTTCATAAACTGAACGGCATCAATGGCTGATGGATAAGGGTTTCCTACGACCACTGCTTGGTTGGGTCCACCAACAGGAATGTGAATGGTTCCATTATTGGGTTGACCTTTAAACGTGTAATTTTTATCTGTTGCATTATAGGCACCGGCACCTTTCATCAAGAATCCATGGCCAACCTGGACCTCTGATTTCTCATTAATACGCTTCCATACATCATAATCATTTGCACCGCCCTTATAGGTGTATAGCCATCGGGTACTGATGGACACCGGTGAAGTTGGAGTAAAAGTATGGGGTGCAATCCAAGTAATTTGTTTATCAACATCACCATCATATAGAACACTTTTTAAGCTAAAGGTCCTAGAGCCTGCAGACCCAGCAGTACTTACGGGGCTTCCCCAATAGTTATAATTGAACATATTCCCCGTGCCTTGCTGGTCCCGCATCAAAATACCTGTTCCTGTTCCAAGAACACTGTTTTCTTTTTGAATTAGTTGCGATTCGCCCACCAATTCCAAAACAGCGCCTTTGCTTATGTTGAGATATTCTGAAACCTCTAGGCTTTGCCCGTCCTTTGAATCTCTGTTTTTAATGGTCAATCTATTGGAGTCAAGCAAAAGTCCTGATACTTTGATATCCTTGCCTGGTGCGGTAATGTTATGGCCAATCTTTACAATATTCCAATCTACTAAAGTCTTGCCATCAATTCCAATGGAGTTCGGTATTTGTTGAACATCTCCATTTTTCCAGGTTTTATTTTTTATCCAATCGCCGTCTTCTGCTGTAATATAAGGTAGTGGTGCAGATTCCAATTGCATCGTTTTCATCCCCGTCAATGCGCCAACTTTGCCCAATCCTGAATTGTCAGCCAACTTCCCCGCAGAAATATCAATCCCTTGATTCATGCGGTAATAACTTTCTAAGTCGTTCCATTTCAAACCTGAAATAGCAAGTCCAAGGACTGAACCTTTTACTGC
>JBARDR010000570.1:0-3195 GCA_049795335.1 Gelidibacter sp.
GATGATGTACGACGTATTGTTAAATCAGGAAAAAAAGTGGCCATGATTGGTATTGAAAATGGATACCCTGTTGGAAAAGATATTTCTAATGTAGAAAAGTTCTATAATTTGGGCGGACGTTATATGTCATTAGCTCACAACGGACATAGCCAATTGAGCGACAGCAATACAGGTGAAGGAGATTCTATCTGGTTGCATAATGGATTGAGTGAATTGGGCAAGAAAGTGGTTAAAGAAATGAATCGTTTGGGAATGATGGTTGATGTGTCACATCCTAGCAAAGAAGCCATGCGCGATATGATGGAAATATCGGAAGCGCCACTTATTGCTTCGCATTCATCAGCAAGAGCGTTGTGCGATCACAGTAGAAACTTGGATGATGAGCAGTTAGAATGGATCAAGAGAAGCGGCGGTGTTGCACAAGCAGTTGCATTTCCGGCGTACTTAAATACCGAAAAGAGCAAGAAATACGGCGATTTCAAGAAAGAAGTTTTCTTAACTGTTATGGACTCTATGAATGTTGCAAGCTTGGATTGGGAAGAGCGTAAAAAATTATCAAAGGCAGAACGCGAAGCTTACGCTGAAGTGATGAAGAAAGTAAGCCCTATTGTTGGTGCTAAGCTGAAGACCATTAAAGATGGTCCACGACAAGTAGACGTGGCCGATCTTGTAGATCATATTGATTATATGGTCAACAAAATAGGCATTGACCATGTGGGAATCAGTAGTGATTTTGACGGCGGCGGTGGTATTGAAGGATGGAATGATGCTTCCGAAACTTTTAACGTGACCTTAGAGCTTGTGAAACGCGGTTATACCGAAGAGCAAATTCGAAAGCTTTGGAGCGGCAATTTGTTGCGTGTTTTGGATGATGTGCAGGCGGTATCCAAGAAAATGGCAAGTTAAATTTTAATTGATAGCTATTAAAAAAGTCCGCGATATGCGGACTTTTTCTATTTAAGTAAACATTTTTATTCGTTTTCGATCCTTTCCAATAATTGTTGTGCTTTTTCGGAATCAGCCTCAGAAACATATAGTTGCAATTCGCCAAGAATACCGGTATAGGAAGAATCCAACTTGTTCATTTCATAATATTCAATGCCTTCGCTTTCTAGGATGTTCTTGATTTCCATGGCTCTAATTTGAGAAGTTCCTGAATATATTTTGATATCGCTCATAATGTTCTGTTTTTAAAATGAAGTTTTATCTCTCTAAGTTAAGGAAAAAATAATAAAGGTCAGGATAAAGGAGTTTTTAAATGGGGGGCTTAGCTTTGGTCCAAAAAAAATAATGCTACTGTTGGTGTTTTCCACTAACAGTAGCATTAAATAAAAAAATTTATGAATTGTTCTTTTGTAAGGCTGTATCGAGCCTAAGATCAATATTCCAAAACTTCTCTTAAAGCCGCTTCAAATTTCCCTTTCGCCAAATACTGATTTTCCAACTGATTGATAAATGGAATTGGTGTTTCCATACTTGCCACACGTTTTACTGGTGCATCCAAATACTCAAAACAGTTTTCCATGATCAAGGCGCTCAAATCACTGGCAATGCCACCAAACATGGAATCTTCTTGTAAAATGATCGCACGACCTGTTTTCTGAACCGATTTATAAATAGCTTCGGTATCTAGTGGTTGCAAGGTTCTTAAATCGATAAGATCGGCATCGATATCTTCGTTTTTTGCTAAAGTTTCTAAGGCCCAGTGCACTCCCGCACCATAAGTAATGATGCTTACCGCTTTACCTTCTTTTAAAAGTGAGGCTTCTCCAAAAGGAATCGTGAAATAATCAGATGGCACTTCCTGGCGGATGCTTCTATACAACGCTTTATGTTCGAAATACATGACCGGATTCGGATCATTTATAGCCGTTGCCAACAAACCCTTTGCATCATATGGAAATGCAGGATAGACCACTTTCAATCCCGGTGTTTTTGTAAACCATGCTTCATTGGTCTGCGAGTGGAAAGGACCCGCAGCAACCCCAGCGCCACAAGGCATTCGGATGACGACGTCGGCCTTTTGATTCCAACGGTAATAAGATTTTGCTAAATAATTAACAATCGGATTAAAACCTGAACTTGCAAAATCGGCAAACTGCATTTCAACTATAGCTTTCATGCCTGCAATACTTAGGCCCATGCCTGCTTCAACAATGGCCGATTCACAAATAGGTGTATTGCGCACACGTTGGTTTCCAAATTCTTCTACAAAACCTTCGGTAATTTTAAAAACACCTCCATATTCGGCAATGTCCTGCCCCATAATAATGAGGTCTTTATGGCGTTGCATACTTTGTCTTAATCCTTGAGAAATTGCGTCAATGAAACGAATTTCCTCTGGTTTTGACTTGGGCTCAATATGTTGGTATTGAAACGGTTTATAGACATCATTTAACTCCATGCTTTCATCGGCAACTATCGATTCCTCTGCTCCTGCCGTTTGTAAAGCGTCGTCAATTTCAGTTTTTATGGTTTGATGTAATTCCTCATCTTTGGCTGCAGTTAATACGCCTAGTTTAAGTAGATAATTTCTATAGTTATTGATCGGGTCTTTCACTTCCCATTCGGCCATTAACTCATTCGGAACGTATTTAGTGCCACTGGCTTCTTCGTGACCGCGCATTCTAAAGGTTTTGAACTCGATTAAAATTGGACGCGGACGTTTACGCATACTTTCTGCAAGCTTTAGTACTTTTTCATAAACTTCCAGAATGTTATTCCCATCCAAAATAAACGAATCAATACCATAACCCTTTCCTCTATCGGCTAAGTCTTTACAGTAATATTGTTCTTTAGTAGGTGTTGATAAGCCATAACCGTTATTTTCAATGCAAAAGATAACCGGTAACTGCCAAACCGCTGCAACGTTTAATGCTTCGTGAAAATCGCCTTCACTCGTACCACCCTCTCCTGTGAAAACTGCGGTGACCTGACCTTTATTTTGAAGTTTGCTTGCTAGTGCAATCCCATCAGCGACTCCCAATTGCGGACCTAAATGTGAAATCATGCCTACAATATGATAATCTTGGGTACCAAAATGGAAAGATCGATCACGACCTTTTGTAAAGCCATTTGCTTTTCCTTGCCACTGACTGAATAACCTACTTAACGGAATGTTGCGTGTGGTAAAAACACCTAAATTTCGGTGCATTGGTAAGATATATTCATTGTTTTGCAAAGCCATGGTAACAC
>JBARDR010000571.1:0-1820 GCA_049795335.1 Gelidibacter sp.
AAACCAAAGAATATTATTTTATTAAATCGTTGATTTTCAATGTTTTAATAAACAAATATATGTAAATTTCAACTAATGAAAACGCATCAAAAACTTAAACTTTTCCGTTATGAAAAAATCAGTCTATTTAGCAACTTTTGTTTCGCTGTTGTCCACTTCACTTTTCGCACAAATTGGTGGCATTGAAGATTCCGTTAATGACGTTTCGGATACCATCAGAACCATTTTCCCGATCATCCTTGGGGTCATCTTTCTCGTAGGATTTCTGTTTAACGCCGGACATTTTTTTGGAGAAAATGCAGATCTCAAAAAAGGGATTACCCGTGTTCTCGTCTTTGTCCTCATTGCAGGAGCTGTCGTCGGTATTTTCACTTATCTCATAGGAATCGTAGTCTAAGCCTCCAAGAGGCGCTTAATTATCAAGACGCATGAAGACATTTGAGATCTATAAAAACATCAGGAAAAGGGCGGTCATTTTTGGACTGCCAATTTCTCTGTTTGCCCTAATGATGGTGGCAGTACTTGTGTCTCTATTGGTCATTATCTTCTCCTTCAGCTTCACTATGATAATCGGCATACTGATTTTCAATGCGGTATTGTATGTCACATTGATTCGAATAACCAATACTCCACAATTCTTTCAGATGGCCAATTCCTTTCCAAATATCATCAGTAACAAAAGAAACTCAGGCTTTGATTATGAACAAGATTAACATTTCGGCATATCAACCTATTGCGGATATCCAGGACAATATGATTTTTGCCAATAATGGCAACGTCGTCCTTTGCTATGAAGGGACTTTACCAGAAATCTATTCACTTTCTGAAAAGGATTTTGAGGATATACATGGTGCTTGGTTCCAGGCTTTAAAATCACTGCCTATTGGCACTGTGGTTCACAAACAGGATGTCTATCTCAAGAAATCTTATTCATCAGAAAAACTTCCGAATAAAACATTTTTAGAGAAAGCCACACACGACCATTTTAACGGTCGAGAGTATATCGAACACAAATGTTATTTATTCTTCATACTGACCAAAAACAAAACCCTCAATAATCCAAAATATATTAATCCATTCCAAAAAATATCAAAGGGAATTGTAAAGGAACTGGATGACACAGTTAAAAGTTTCACTAGCGCTGTAAGCGACTCGGTTTCCTTTATAAACAATAGCCGAAAAATGACGTTCCTTCCCCTTAGTCCGGAAGAGATTTTACAACTTACAAGTCGCTATTTCAACGGCTTTAATGAAGGTTTCGATACTGACATATTACTGGATAAAAAATGCGTTACAATTGGTAAGAACCATTTTGACGCCCTGGCCATCAATAGCGAACTGTGCTTTGGCGAAAGTGTACAGAGTAGCAAGACCAATGAGAGATTCACTTCTGACGATTTTGTGTTTCATCAAGGGTTTATTGATGGTTTAGGGCTTACGCTTAATGAGAACCACATTGTGAACCAAATCCTGTATTTGGATGAAAAACAAAAATGGCGCAAACTGCTCGATAAGAAAATTGAAGAGCTGAACAAAAGTTCCAATTTTGGTTCACAGAACAAAGTCGTCCTCGGAAAAATTCAATACATCCTTGACCAAATCAACGCTGATGATAGTTCGCGTATTATTCGTGGTCATCTCAATATTGTGTATTGGGCGAAGGAATCCAAAGATCTGGATAGAATTGCATCAAAAATTAAAACGGAGTTCAAGGAACTGGACATTATACCCTACTATCCGCGAGGAGAAGAGCGCAAGAATTACATCCTGAACAGTTACTGCTGTTTCTCATCAAATTTTTCAAACAATGACCTTTACGT
>JBARDR010000572.1:0-5765 GCA_049795335.1 Gelidibacter sp.
CTATTGGGGCCGGGGACAGCTTTAACGCAGGGTTTATATTAAAATTTATTCAAGGAGCTCCTCTTGAGAAATGTCAGAGATTTGGCAACTTAACTGGAGCCTTAAATACAACAGGGTCAGGTGGCACCTCTGCATTCTCTTCTCGCGATAAGATTCTTAAAACCGCTAAGGATCAATTCGGAGAGTCAATAGATATATAGAGAATTAGCGTGAAATATAGGATTTACCACTTATTATAAAACAATTTAAAATACCAATCTATGAAAATCATAAAAACAACCGCGTTGCTTCTTTATTTTTTAACTTTTTTCGGCTGCAATTCAACCGTTGAAATTACTAATGGCGACCTGGTGATCCAAATTGATGACAACATGCAAGTCAAAGTGGAGTCTCGCAACAAGCAAATGTCGGCTCTTTATGACGGCTTTGTTCCTACTGATTATTTAACGGCTAGAGAGTTTGTAGCCGATAAATTCAAATTGACCGAATTTAAAGAGAGTGTAAATGGCAGTGAAAAAACTTATGAATTAAAAGGCGTCTTCAAAGAAAATGGATTTGAAGTCGAGAAGTTGGTAACCATAACGACTTCAGATGACTTCCCGGATGCTGCCTATTTTGACATCCGCTACACGAACTTAGGGGATAAGATGGCAAGCGTAACGTCATGGGTAAACAACAAATACAGAATAAAAGCATTAGATGAAGATTTGCCAATATGGTCTCTGCAAACAAGTTCTTCAATCCGCAGAGACGACTGGGTGCTGCCTGTTGAACCAGGCTTCTTTCAAGAAAATTATATGGGAATGAATAACTCTGATTATGGTGGCGGCATGCCAATCGTAGATCTTTGGAGAAAAGACGGAGGCATTATGATTGGCTCTACAGAAATGACCCCGAAATTATTTTCTACCCCAGTAGAAATGTTGCATCATGGTGACTATGCAACTTTGGCCATCGAGAAAAAGTTTGATAAAGCGATAAAATTCAATCCAAAAGATACCATTAACACCTATAAGACCTTTGTAAGTGTGCATACAGGAGATTTCTTTAATCCCTTAAAACAATTCTCCCATTATATGCAGAATCAAGGAATTAAGTTTGTTGATCCAGAGCCATCCGCCTATGAAGCTGTTTGGTGTGCATGGGGATACGAGAGAATGTTTACCATCGATGAGATAGTTGGAACCTTACCTAAAGTAAAAGAACTTGGGTTTAAATGGGTTGACGTCGATGACGGTTTTCAGATTGCCGAGGGCGATTGGGAACCTAATGAAAGATTTCCTGGGGGCGATAAAGATATGAGACGTATTGCTGATGCAGCTCATGCACATGGACTTAAAGCAAAATTGTGGTGGGCACCATTGGCAGCAGACCCTGGAACTAACCTCCTTACGAACACTCCAGAGGTTCAGCTTAAAACTGTTGATAATATCCCTCAACATATCACTTGGTGGAACAGCTACTACTTATCTCCAGTTAATCCTTATACAAAAGAATACACTCGGGATTTGGTGAAATTGTTCTTGGATACGTGGGATTTTGACGGATTAAAGATGGACGGTCAACATTTGAACATGTGTGCCCCAGATTACAATAGCCATAGCCAGCTTGATTATCCAGAACAGGCGGTGGAGCAAATGCCGATGTTTTTTAAAGACATCTACGAGTCTGCAATAGCCATAAAACCTAACGCTGTTATTCAGAATTGTCCTTGCGGAACTGCCATGAATTTTTTCAATATGCCTTATATGAATCAGGCCGTATCATCCGATCCACGGACCAGTTGGCAAATAAGACTAAAAGGTAAAGTTTATAGAGCAATTTTTGATGAAGTAGCTTACTATGCTGACCATGTCGAATTGAGTGATAATGGAGATGATTTCCCGACTCAAATTGGAATTGGGGCAGTGGTTGGATCTAAGTTTACTTGGCCGAAGGACAACCCAAATGTCGAAAAATCATATGTGTTAACTCCTGAAAAAGAGAAGCTTTATAAAAAATGGGTTGGAATTTATAATGACAAGATGCTTTCTAAAGGTAACTATCGCGGGGAACTCTATGATCTTACCTATGACTTGCCAGAATCACATGCCATTGAAAAAGACAATAAAATGTATTACGCTTTTTACGCCGAGGAGTGGTCAGGTAAATCGATTGAATTAAGAGGTCTTGAAAAAGGGACTACCTACATTGTTAATGAATACACCAGCGATGAGAAGGTAACCTACGAAATTGACGGGAACAATGCCACTATTACTCCCACTTTTACGCGTGCATATTTAATAGAAGTATATCCAAAATAAATTCTAATTAACTCTGATAACCACAAAACCAATAATAATTATGAAAAAAATTAAGTTTAAACGAGAGATATTCCTGTGTTTTCTGTTCGGCATTATTTCGTTAGGGGCTTTTGCACAAACCACCGTTAATGGAAAAGTGACTTCATCAGAAGACGGTATGCCGCTCCTGGGTGTCAGTATTGTAGTTGAAGGAACATCCACTGGAACAGTAACCGATTTTGACGGTAATTACAACTTAAGCGTTGATCAGAATGCTACATTAATTTATTCCTATATTGGTTTTGAAACCAAAAGAGAATCTGTAGCTGGACGTCAACAAATTGACATTGCACTAAACCCTGATCTTGGGAAATTAGATGAAGTTATCGTTATGGGCTACTCTTCAAAGACAAAATCAGAAATCTCAAGTTCAGTAGTTACCCTTAGTGCTGACAAATTGAAGGACGTAACGACTTCTGATATAGGTACTATGCTTCAAGGTAAAGCTGCAGGGGTAATGATCTCTAGTGAATCAGGACAACCTGGAGCAACAAGTCAGATCAGAATTCGCGGTACAGGATCAATTACAGCTCAATCAAGCCCTTTATACGTTGTGGATGGGATTTCTGGAGGATCTTTCAACCCGAACGATGTTGAAACCATTACTATTTTAAAAGACGCAGGTGCAACTGCTGTTTATGGATCAGCTGGTGCAGGAGGTGTTATTGTGGTCACCACAAAGAGTGCCAAAAAAAACCAGCCAACCAGCGTTAACTTCAAAACAACTTCCGGCGTTAAAGAAGCGTTGCAGGGCAACCTTCAAATGATGAACGGCGCGGAGCTTTACGATGCACAAAAATCCATGTATTCCCCAGCACTGTTTGCTATTCAACGTCCGGAAGAGTTGCGTGACCGCAACTTTTCATGGCTGGATGAAGCATTTCGCCCTGGTGAGTTAAAAAATCATTACTTGTCTTTTTCTGGAGCTACAGATAAGTCTAGATACTATGCCAGTGTAGATTATTATCAAGAGGATGGCACCTTAATCAACACCGATTTCGAAAGAATATCTGCACGTTTGAATCTGAGCAATGAGTTGACCGAAAAAATAGACATGAATATTAGGCTTAATTATTCAAATTCAGATTCGAGAGGCGCATCTAGCTACATGACTTCTGAAGACGGCTATAAGTCTATGCCATGGGACAATCCGTATGACGAAAACGGAAATATCATAAAAATAAATAGCTCAATCCGTCCAGACAATGGCAAGCCATGGTATTCTCAGGATAAAAGAAACTTCTTACATAGCGAATTATATAACTATAGTAAATGGGGGGGGACTTCATTAACTGCAGACGTTCAATTCAACTGGAAAATTTTGGATTGGTTGTCATTGTCCACATCAAACAGATTCTCAAACGGCAGTTCCAAAAACGTGACCTTTGTGGATCCAAGAACCTACCATCCTTCTTACAGTAATGGGTATTTGAGTGAGACCATTGGTTTGTCAAATTCATGGTCCACATCTAATGTACTTAAGGCTAACAAAAAATTTGGAGGTCATTCACTCGATGGACTTTTAGGTTATGAGTATGGAAAACACGAAACCCAATACACAGGAGCTGAAGGCGTAGGGATGCCTAATGGCATGGATGCTCTAAATTCCACATCAGTGTATGGTGTGAGTGGCTATAAAATGCCAGGTGCAGGGTGGTCGGCATTCACACAAGCCAACTACAATTACCTAAGTAAGTATTTTCTTACTGCATCAGGAAGAATCGATGCTTCGGCCAAATTTGGTCCTAAAAACAGAGAAGGATTTTTCCCATCGGTTTCCGCAGCATGGTTAATATCAAACGAAGCGTTTCTATTAGACAATTCAACAATCTCATTTTTAAAGTTAAGAGCGAGTCATGGTGTAACAGGAAATTCAAATATTGGATCTTTCATGTATTTATCTACCTATAACCTCAACACCACCTATCAAGATAATATTGGGGCAACACCTAACAGGCTACCTAACCCTTACCTGAGCTGGGAATCTGCTCACATGTCTTCTCTTGGTATTGATATTGGGTTATGGAATAGAGTTGATATTTCAGTAGATGTATATAATAACGACAACAAGGATTTACTTCTAAACGTGCCAGTAAGCCCATCCACCGGGTTCTTTGAGTTGACTGATAACGTAGGGGTTGTTCGTAACCAGGGAATTGAATTCATGATCGATTCAGAAAACATCCGCACAAAAGATTTTAGCTGGTCTACCAACTTCAATATTGCATTTAATAAAAACGAAGTCATATCCACTCCAGATAACGACCCATTTATCCAAGCTGCCGGAAGCACCACAGTCTATCAGGAAGTAAAACCTGGACAAGACATCTTTAGCTGGTATATGCCAAAATGGTACGGTGTCGATCCTGACAATGGCGATCCATTGTGGATAAAATTAATAGATGATGGATCTGGTAAAATCATCAAAGAATCTACTAATGTTTATGCTGATGCCGATCTTCAAGTTGTAGGTAAAGCAACTCCAAAATTTAATGGTGGTTTTAGTAATACTTTTAGATACAGGAGCTTATCGTTAATGGTGAACACAGTGTTTTCCGTAGGCGGAGACATCTATAACAGATCACGTGAGTTTTTTGATGCTGATGGGGCCTACTTAGGATACAACATGCAAAAATTAACAAACGACTGGTCACGATGGGAAGAACCTGGCGATATCGCAACTCATCCTAAATTGGCTATGAACGGTAATAAAGCTTCAAACAAAACATCTTCCAGATACCTTGAAGATGGGAGCTATTTAAGAATCAAAAACGTAACATTCGCCTATAACGCCTCTCAAAAAGTGGCCGATGCAATTGGGGCAAAAAATCTTAAAGTTTTTGTGTCAGGGGACAACCTTTTTACATTCACTAAATTCTCAGGGATGGACCCAGAAGTCAGTCTTCAAAGTTCTGCATGGTCATTAGCTGGGTTGTACACTTTTAGTTATCCAATAAGTCGTCAGTTTTTAATTGGCCTAGACATCACTTTTTAAACGTCTAATATTATAATTATGAAAAAAACATTATATATTTTTATCGCATTTGCTTTTCTATTCACATCTTGTGATTTAGATTACTTTCCTACAGATGCATTAAGTCCTGATCAGTTGAAATCTGATCCAGGAGGGGCGCTATATGCTACTGACGGGAACTACTCCATGTTTAAGGACCGCATGGCGTATAGAGGAGAATCTTCAGGGTATAGTGGAAATTCTTACGTAAGACATTATTTCCATATGGCAGAATTACCAGGAGACAATGTTACGCTGGGAGGCAGAACATCTGACCCATTGTACGAAGCCTATGCATACAAACGTGATGCAACGGTAAGAAACGTCACTTATTTATGGTGGTCGGCTTACCGCATCATTAACGGCGCGAACGCGGTTATTGAATCTGTTCAAGAGGGCGTTACTCCAGA
>JBARDR010000573.1:0-5558 GCA_049795335.1 Gelidibacter sp.
GCAATAATATTATGAGAGTCGTGACCTACAGAACTCGCAATAGCACCGGTTTTTAATCCGAAGTTTTTAATAAACGCCATTGCAGGTGGTTGATCTTGATAACGATTAACCACGGCCATTTTTAAAACATCCTGTTCTACGTTTGATACGAGATTGCCATCTTCAATCAAACTGTCCGCTATCATTTCATTGGTAACCAACTGGCCTTCCAAAGCTTCAATAACACGGATTTTTTTGGAGGCAGATTCAAATCTGAAATCGCCTATTTCCTTTTTAGAGGTATTGAAATTATTGAGATTTTTAAAAGCAACTTTCTCAATTAAAGAGGTCCCGTTATCATATACCAATTGACCGTCAATATAGGTTTGCAAGGTTTTAAATGTTTTTAAATCTTCCACAACAATCATATCAGCAGCATCTCCAACTTTTAAAGTACCGACATCCAAACCATAATGTTTTATAGGATTGAGGCAAGCTACTTGAAGAATTTTATAAATATCCATCCCTTTTGCAACCGCCCTTGCGCAAAGATTATTGATATGATGCAGTAACAAATCGTCAGGATGTTTGTCATCGCTACAAAACATGATGTTCTCATAATGTTCGGGTAGCAAATCGATCAGAGCTTCGAAGTTTTTGGCAGCACTTCCTTCTCTAATTAAAATTTTCATACCTTTTTGAAGTTTTTCTAAACCTTCTTCATAGGTAAAACACTCGTGATCGGTGGCGATTCCTGCGCTAATATATTTTGTTATAGCTTCGCCTAAAACTCCAGGCGCATGACCATCTACAGGTTTATTATAATGTTTTGCCCAAGCGATTTTTTTCATCACTTCAACGTCCTCAAAAAGCACTCCTGGATAATTCATCATCTCAGCCAGATACTTAATGTCCGGATTTTCAAGTAGTTTTTTGACGCCTACAGAATCTATAATAGCGCCCGCCGATTCAAAATCAGTCGCCGGCACACAAGAAGGAGCACCGAAATTGAATTTAAAAGGGACTTTCTTGCCATTGGAAATCATAAATTCGACACCTTCAACACCCAGAACATTCGCTATTTCATGCGGATCAGATACTGTTGCTACGGTGCCATGTTTTACTGCTAAAGGCGCAAATTCACTGGGCACCAACATGGAGCTTTCAATATGGATGTGCGCATCTATAAAACCTGGGAGAATATAATGATCGCTATTATGATGCATCGCTTCAATGCGCTCTATTTTCCCGTTTTTAATAGTGACTTCGCCTCTAAAAATTCGTTTGTTATGGATATCGACTATTTGACCTTGCAACTTCATTTATCGTAGTTCTATTTTTAAAATATTGGTGGTGTTTTCTGTGACTTTGAAACGATCATCAGCACGTTTTCCGATAACCCAAACAACCTTTTCTTCAGAAAAAAGAATCCAAACGTTTTCTTTATCAATTAAAGAAAGTTTTTCATCTTTAAAATATTTGCTCAACTTTTTCTTGCCGGTCATTCCCAACGGATAGAAGACATCGCCTTCCTCCCATTTCCTAAGGGTTAAAGGAAATTTCAGTTGATCTGCATCGGCATATATAGTATTCTTTGACGTTTCTGAGATCGCCTCAACTTGATCGAAAAACAAATGGCCCACCAACGTTTTAACTTCCCTATCTTCTTTTAAAACTGAAATGGGATTTTCTTGAGATGCTGAATTAATTTCGCTCAGCAACAAAAAATCGCGATCTTTTAACAATCGATGTGTTGAAGAAAACACTTGTTTTCCGGATTGGGCATCCAATAAATGAACCACATCCTGCCACGCCGTAAAGTTAAAATCCTGTAATAATTGGTAGAGATAGGCTTTGAGATTGGAGAGCTTTTTTATTTTTTTGATGTTCAGCTTGATCTGATTATCTTCAACTTCGACTACTTTTTTCTGCACTTCAAGAACGACATCTTCAATAAGATCCTGACTGTCCTGCAAATTGGAAATGGTCGTTTGAAAATTTTGAAGCAACTGTGGATTCATCTGCTTTAAAATTGGAATAATATCATGGCGCAATTTATTCCTCAAATATTTTGTTGACGCATTGCTGCTATCTTCTCGCCATTGAATAGCTTCTGAAACGGCATATTTCTCAAGGGTTTCTCTTGAAAACGGCAATAAAGGCCGTACGATTTTGTCCGATACTTCAGGAATTCCTGTTAAACCTTCCAATCCGGTACCGCGGGATAAATTGATCAGGAAAGTTTCGAGATTATCATCGGCATGATGTGCAACCAGGATGTAATCAAAGTGTAACTGATCTGCAATTTCAGAAAACCAATTATAACGAAGTTCACGAGCCGCCATCTGAATTGAAATGCCTTCTTGTTTGGCATAAGCCTCAGTTTCAAAACTTTCTATGAAAATCTCCTGTTCCAAATCTTCTGACAGTGCTAACACAAACTCTTCGTCAGCATCACTTTCAGCGCCTCTTAAATTAAAATTACAATGTGCAAAAGACACTATTAAATTTAATTTATGACATAAATGTGCTAAAACAACACTGTCCAATCCGCCAGAAATCGCCAAGAGCAATCTGCTATCATGTAGAAAATCTAAATCCGTGTCGAGATGTTGTCGAAAAGTCTGTAACATTAGTTGAACTTTAAATGATCGATCATTTTATGAAGACTTTCTTTTTGGATGTCGTCATTATAAGAAATGACCATTACAACGGCAAATCCGTTATCAAAAGCTACAAAAAACTCTTGAGTGATGTCATAATCTGGACTAAAAACCTCCATTGTGGCAAATTCTTTACCACCAATAGTTATAGAGTTGGGCTTCTCTTTGTAAACAAAATTCAATGGCCCTCCGTCTAGCATTTCTTTAGTTTCATTAATATAATCCTTTGGGGTCTTAATCTCCGGTAAACTTTTAAGATTTTCCGCATTAATTATCAATGAAGGATTAAACTCAGAAACTGTTCCGGTAGGAAATTTAAATAAGGCAAATAACTCCGCAAAATTAACCTCTGATCCTTTCGATGTCGCTTTCAAGTTCTCATTATCACCATTCACAAACTCTCGAACTTGTTCAGTCATTTTGGTCATTTGCTCTCTTGATTTAGGGCTCCAATCTTTGTTAAATGGCAATTCTAAATTGAAAAACTTATTGCTATATACGCCGTTCTCAACTGTACCGTAATCAAAGTATTCTGGTATTTTATTTTCTTCCTTACAAGACGATAAAAGCAAAACAACACACAAACTTAGGATAATTTTTTTCATAGTTTTCTAGTAAATATAGTCAGTCTTCTAACACTTCTCTCATCGCTTTGGCCTTGATCAAACATTCCTCATATTCCTTTAAAGGATCACTTTTTGCTGTAATTGCGCCACCTACGGAATAAGAAATGTAGTGGTTTTCGGCATTATATAAAATACTTCTGATAACGACATTAAAATCGAAATCGCCAACTGGATTAAAGTAACCAATAGCACCAGAATACAGGCCACGTTTAGTTTCTTCAAGATCTTCAATGATTTTCATAGCCGAAATCTTAGGCGCTCCAGTCATGCTTCCCATTGGGAAAGAGCTTTTTAAAATAGATACTGGAGCTGTTTTTTCGTCAACAATTGACGTGATCGTCGAGATCATTTGATGTACTTGCTCAAAAGTGTAAACTTCACAAAGTTCGGCAACAGTCACGCTTCCTTTAACAGCAGTATGCGATAAATCATTGCGCACCAAATCGACAATCATTATGTTTTCGCTACGTTCCTTAAGATCTTTTTTGAGCTCGTTTTTTGAGTACTCATCTGCAATAACATCTGTTGAACGTTTTGCAGTTCCTTTGATGGGTTGTGAAATTACTATCGTATTTTTCTTTTTCAAATAACGTTCTGGAGACGCCGATAAGGCATAATACTGATGATTTTTGAAAAAAGTAGCAAATGGTGCTTTTGAAATGGCATTAAACTTTTGATAGGTCTCGAAGGGATCAATGGTTGCGTTTTCAGCATAAAACTCCTGACAAAAATTAGCCTCATAAATATCGCCTCTGTGGATATGTGCCAGCATTGCATTGACCTTTTCAAAATACTGATCTTTGGTTATTCTTAATTTGATATCGATTTTTTCTGAAGCGACAATCTCTTCATTTGTCGTCAATTGTTCTATTGCTATCAAATCAGATTCAAATTCGTCATCCACCATTTTCAGATAGTGCATGTCCACTTGATCGCCTTTGATCAGAAATATTTTTTTAGGTTGAAAAAAGAACAATTCCGGGAAGTTTAAGCCATCAAAATTAGTCGATTGTAGATTTTCGAGATCATTTTTTAAATCATAAGTCAAAAAACCAAAAATCCAATCCTTAGTCAGGCTTTGATATTCCTGCAATTTGTCAAAGGCTTGCTGACTATCTGTAGAAATGCAGGTAAACGCATCGATCGCCAAAACTACATCATAATCGCTGTATTTTTGATCATGACTGTTGGAGTCCAACCAAACGACTTCTTCAAATTGCTGACTCCATTGCAGGAGTTGACTTTTAAAGTACGGCGTTTTTATCGTAAAAGTATGCTGTGTTCTCAAGATCCGATTTTCCGAAGTAAAGTTAATGAGATTCTACAAACTAATTCAGAAGTTTGTATTTTAGTTGAAAATATCAAAACCATGTTTACATTAAAGAACGCGCTTTTAAAAATCTCAGTTCATCCGGTGGGCGTCGAATTACGAAAAATTACTTCTGTGAAAAACGCCAAAGAATTTATGTGGAATGGTAATCCGGATATTTGGAGCGGGCATGCACCCAATTTATTTCCTATTGTTGGGGCATTAAAAGATGATGAATATTTACACGAAACGGATATTTACAAACTATCTAAGCACGGATTTGTCAGAAACAATGCCGATTTTGTGCTTGCCGATAAAAACAATGATCAACTAAGGTTCACATTGAAATATTCAAAAGAAACCTTACTCAACTATCCTTTTAAATTCGAATATTCAGTGTGCTATGAATTGTTGAAAAACACAATCAAAATCACTTATGAAGTTGAAAATGTTGACGATAAAACCATCTACTTTTGTATTGGTGGACATCCAGCATTTAAGTGCCCTATGTATCCTGATGAAAATTATGACGATTACTTTTTGAAGTTTGAACATCCTGAAACTTCCAAAACACATCTACTAAATATTAACAACGGTTTATTTAATTCTAAAACAGAACCAGTTTTTAAATCGCCTACTGCCATAACTCTCAACTATCATTTATTTGATAAAGATGCTCTTGTTTTTAAGGATTTGAAATCGAGAAAAGTCACTTTGGAAAGCAAAAAACATGGCGAAATTTTGAGTGTAAAATATAAAGACTTTCCATTTCTGGGAATTTGGGCAAAACCAAATGCCAACTTTGTATGTATTGAACCTTGGCAAGGTTTGGCAGATTCTGAAAACAGCAATCAGGTTTTAAAGGACAAAGAAGGGATCGTAGCTTTAGAAAAACATAAGACCTACTCGGCCTCGTACACCATTGAAATACACGAAACGCATTTAGTATAAGTTGAATTTTAGCTTTAACTTTGCAGCTTG
>JBARDR010000574.1:0-14678 GCA_049795335.1 Gelidibacter sp.
GGATTGTATGTAATTGATTAATAGCTCTGTAAAATTGCGACTTTTTTATTGAAATATTTTATAAAAAACTATCATTAGCAGAAAAATCTGTATGAATTGCAATAGGTGTTGAAAAAGTCCGATAAAATGCATTACCTCAGAGCAGGTGAACTTATCTAACTGTATTTCACTTTTCTTAAAATACGCAAGGACTCTTTATATTTTCCATACAACTCTTGACTAAAATCTTTTAAGAAGGGTTTGGCTTCATTTAGCTTATCAACGGCATCATGGAATAAATTGAGATAACAGATAAGATAAGTTGCTGGTAAATTTTTTAAATCCTGTTCTTCGTTAGCATTAAGCGCCTGTCGTTTTTTCAGCTTTTCTAATATCGCGTTGTTAGCATTATAAATATGATGCAATACTTTTTTATCAAACTGCGGAGCCTCAAAAAGTAATTTTGTTTCTATATGATAGGTGGCATTATTGTTAAAAGTAATGCGAGTTTCCTCCAAAGGATAATACTTATAATTGTTTTGCAAGCCTAAGCTCACATACTCTACAATATTAAAACGGTCATCATCATAGGTAATGGTGACTTCATCCAAGGTCGAAAAAAACAACCGCACTTGCTCATTAATGAGTTCAATATCCACTCTGCTATAAAACACTTCATCTTTATAAACCTTTTTCTGTCCGGCCCAGCAAAGCACAAAATATTCCTTAAAAACCAAATACTTGGGACGATAATCTTTCCGCTTATTTAAAAAATAGAAAACCCCATCAAGCGTGTGTTGAATGTTACTTTGCGAGTGCTTTTCAATAGCTTCGACAATTTTCGAATTGACATCTTTGATCTCCATATCAAAAACTTTGGGCATGCTGATACTTCCATCCCTAAAAAAAACGGAGCCCCCATAATACTTCCAAATGTTCTTTTTTAAGGAAGTGATACCCTCAATAGGCCGAATGGTCACCAATCCAACCACTTTATCATCTGGCAAATGCGGAAACGGGATATTCTCATATTGCACAATCGGCGGATTGGTCAAATAGGCATTGATCAGATTCTGGATTTTGCTGTCATCAAAAAAATCAACGCCTGTAATACTGTTGTCTTCATCTTCGACACCAATAACGATATAAGAATTGTTTTTTGGATTACTATTCGCCAACGCACAAATGTGTTTTAAGAATTTCGCCTTCCCTTCTTTTTCGCCAATATCGATCTGCCGCTTCTTGTCATAGAAACTGTTCTCATCGTTATGAGCTAATAGGTTTTTTATGAGAAGTCGTTTGTTGATCATGATTCATTCCTGCGAAGGCAGGAATCTCTTGTTTAATTATTGAAAATAAATAACATCTACAATAATCAAAATTTCTAGTTCGTTTTTTTGACTAAAGTAGATGACGCCTGAGCCGTCGGAAACACCAATAAATCCGCAATATTCACATGCGCAGGCCTAGAAACGACGAAATAAATAATCTCGGCAATATCTTCTGGCTGTAATGCTTTGTAGCCTTTATAAACGTTATCGGCAATGGCGTCGCCTTTAAAGCGCACTTGGGAGAATTCAGTTTCTACCAATCCTGGATTAATGGCACCCACTTTAATTCCAAATGGATTCAAATCGATGCGCATGCCTTCGGTTATCGCTAATACGGCATGTTTGCTGGCACAGTACACATTGCCTTTGGCGTATACTTCTTTTCCTGCAGAGGAACCAATATTAATGATATGCCCCGATTCTCTCGCGGTCATTTGTGGAATTACGGCCTTACTCACATACAATAAGCCTTTTACGTTGATGTCCATCATGGCGTCCCAATCGTCGGTATCTCCCGTTTGAATCGGATCCAATCCGTGCGCATTTCCGGCGTTATTTATTAAAATATCAATGGTTTTAAAATGCTCTGGCAACGACGCAATAGCTTCAAAAGTGGCGTTCTTGTCACGAACATCAAAATTCAAAGTATGGACATCAGTGACTTTCTCCAACGTCTTTTTGATGGTATCCAAACGCTCTTGACGTCTGCCACATAAAATCAGGTTGATGCCATGTTTTGCAAATTCGTGTGCTGTTGCGCGCCCAATGCCGCTGGTCGCCCCTGTAATTAATGCTGTTTTTCTCATAAGTATTTGTCATTTCCGCGAAGGCGGAAATCTTTTAATTTTTATTCATTTATAATTTTAGTTCTTGATTCTTATAAAAGTTTAGCTACGCCGATCCTTTGGATTCAAGCCTTACTAGTCCATATCCTGATAACTATCATATGAAATCCTCTATTTTATGTTATTTCAAATTTAGTTATTTATTTTAAGAGTACTTGAGATGATTTTATAAGGTTGGCTGGGGTGAACCTAAAGGTTTAGCTTCACTGATCCTAAAGGATTCCTGCCTTCGCAGAATTATTCCTTAAAATAATATTAAATGTGTCACACTTATGATGATAGGCCACAACTTTTAACCAATCGTTAACAGCAATCCACTAAAAATTTTAACAATTTGCACTACTCAAAAAATCAGACCCTAATTTAAGTCTAAAATAACCCCTATTATGATGCAAGAAACAGTTGATATCAGAAGCATTAACGAGAAAATTGAAAGAGAAAGTGCATTTGTCGATTTGCTAACTTTTGAAATGAACAAAGTCATTGTTGGCCAAAAATATATGGTGGAACGCTTGCTGATTGGATTGTTAGGACAAGGGCATATTCTGTTAGAAGGTGTACCGGGTTTAGCAAAAACATTAGCCATTAATACGCTTTCACAAGCCATTGATGCCAGCTTTAGTAGAATTCAATTTACGCCAGACTTACTACCTGCCGATGTTGTGGGAACCCTGATCTATAACATGAAGGTCAACGATTTCACGATTAAAAAAGGGCCGATTTTCGCAAATTTCGTCCTTGCCGATGAGATCAACAGAGCACCTGCCAAAGTACAATCGGCGTTATTGGAAGCGATGCAGGAAAAACAAGTGACCATTGGTGATGAAACTTATAAATTGGACAAACCATTCTTGGTCATGGCCACTCAAAACCCAATTGAGCAAGAAGGAACCTATCCACTTCCTGAAGCGCAGATTGACCGTTTTATGTTGAAAACGGTTATCGATTATCCAAAAATTGAGGAAGAGCAAATGATCGTCCGCGCCAATCTTAAAGGTGCTTATGAAAAAGTAAATGCTGTGGTTTCCGTAGAACAAATTTTAAGAGCCCAACAAACGGTTCGTGAAGTGTATATGGATGAAAAAATCGAAAAGTACATTCTCGATATCATCTTCGCAACCCGTTATCCTGAAAAATATAAACTTGCCGATTTAAAACCATTGATCTCCTTTGGCGCTTCGCCGCGTGGTAGTATCAACTTAGCTGTTGCTGCAAAATGTTACGCATTTATCAAACGTCGTGGCTATGTGATTCCTGAAGATGTTCGAGCCGTTGTACATGATGTATTACGTCACAGAATTGGAATTACCTACGAAGCTGAGGCCGAGAACATCACTTCTGTTGACATCATCAACAAAATCGTAAATGAAATTGAAGTACCGTAAATAAGTTGGCAGTCTTCAGTAAGCAGTCTTCAGTGCTTACTTGAAAATTGAAAAGCATTTCATATTTTGGACTGCCAACTGAAGACTGTATACTGCCTACTCAAAAAAAAATGGATACCAAAGAATTACTAAAAAAAGTACGCAAAATCGAGATTAAGACACGACGCTTGTCTGATCATATCTTTGGAGGAGAATACCATTCTACCTTCAAGGGTCGTGGTATGACTTTTAGTGAAGTGCGCCAATACCAATATGGCGATGATGTCCGAAATATTGATTGGAACGTTACTGCAAGATATAACGAACCACATATTAAGATATTTGAAGAAGAACGTGAGTTGACCATGATGCTGATGGTTGATATTTCTGGCTCCGAATGGTTTGGTACAGAAGAACAGTTTAAAAACGAAATCATTACTGAAATAGCTGCAACTTTGGCCTTTTCAGCCACTCAAAATAACGATAAAATTGGATTGATTCTTTTTACGGATGGCATCGAATTGTATATTCCGCCTAAAAAAGGACGCTTTCATGTGTTGCGCATCATTCGTGAGTTGATCGAATTTAAACCGAAAAGTAAAAAGACGGATGTTGACGGGGCCTTAAAGTTTCTATCCAGTGTGATGAAAAAGAAAGCCATTGTGTTTTTGCTTTCTGATTTTATCGCTGAAGATTATAAGCAAAGCCTTAAAATCGCCGCAAACAAACACGATATTACGGGCATACGTGTGTACGACAAACGTGAAGAAAATATTCCAAACTTGGGGCTTGTACAAATGCAAGACGAGGAAACTGGCGAATATATGTTGGTGAATACGTGTTCAAAAACCATGAGAACCAACTACGGTAAATACTATAACGACCGCGTGAACTATTTCAAGGAAACATTTACCAAATCGGGCGCTGGCGTGATCGATTGTCGCGTTGACGAGAGCTATGTCACAAAATTATTGGGCTACTTTAAACGCAGGGCTTAATTAATGAAGAATTTAAAATTAATAATGAAGAATTTTGATTTAGGTTACAATAAAACTTCAAGCTTCAAGCTCAGTGCCTCAAGCTTCTTATCTATTCTCTTTTTTCTATTTTCCATTGTCTCGTTCGCTCAAGTCAAATCGTCCGTCGATCCTTCAAAAATTAAGATTGGGGAAGAGCTGACCTATAAAATTGAAGTCGAAACTGATTCTACCAATCTTGTAATTTTTCCTGAAGGTCAAACTTTTTCGCCGTTAGAAATGATCGAGTCCTATAAAATAGATACGACTAAAAACAAAGCGCGTTTCAGCCTGATCAAAAAATATGGCTTAACCCAATTTGACTCTGGCAGTTACACCATTCCGAGGCAAAAAATCATCATTGGCACCAAAGAATATTTCACAGACTCCTTAAAAGTTGAAGTCAACAACATTCAGGTAGACTCAACAAAACAAGGCCTTTATGACATTAAACCTTTTATAAAAGTTCAAAAAAGCAGCAGCGATTGGTGGAAAATCGCCCTTATAGTTTTGGCCATTCTTGCCATCATAGCCTTCTTAATGTACTGGTTTATTTGGCGTAAAAAACCATTGACCGAGGAAGAAGAAATTGCGCTTCTTCCACCTTATGAACGTGCGAAAATGGCGCTGAAAAAATTGGATGAATCCGATTATTTACAGCAAGCTGAACTCAAGGATTATTATTCTGAATTGACCTTTATCATCCGACGTTATTTGGACGAAAAAGTTTATAATCGCGCTTTGGAAAGTACGACCGACGAATTGATTTTCCGTTTGAATTTACTTAAAGATGGCAATCAAATTGAACTTTCTAAGGACGATATCAGAAACATTGAAACTATCCTGAAACGCGCCGATTTGGTAAAATTCGCCAAGTCCGCTCCAGATATTGAATTGGCCAAAATTGACCGGAATACAATCGATCTTGAAATCGACAATGTTAAACAAGCATTACCGGAACCAACCGAAGCCGAAAAACTGTTGGATCAGCAATATAAAGAGGAACAGGAACGCAAAAAGAAACGTCGTAAAATCATCATTACCGTTGCCGTTTCCCTGTTTTTACTCCTGGCTACTTTTGTAGGTTTCTCCGTGAAATATGGCTTTCATTATGTAAAAGACACGCTTATCGGAAACGACACCAAAGAGCTATTGGAAGGCGATTGGGTCACCAGTGATTATGGCGTACCACCGATTTACATCACAACTCCAGTAGTTTTAGAGCGTGTAGAATCACAGGCTATTGACACGAACGCCACGGTTAAAACAACGATGTTTGGCTATGGCACCTTATTAAGTCACATAAACATTATGGTCAGCACCTCAAAGCTGAACATTCCTGATACCACAAAAATTGATTTGAATTTGGCAATCGAAGGAAGTCTTCAAATGTTGGCACAAAATGGAGTTAAGGACATTCTTACCAAACGAGATAAATTCGTGACCCCTAATGCCGCTGAAGGCTTGAAGGTTTACGGAACGGCATCCTTACCTGGCCTCTTGCCAGACGACTACAGAAAAGGGAACTATGTTTTTCTTGCTTTTACGACGGAACATATTTTACAACAAATCATTTTGGTCTGGGATGCTGAAGATCGCTATGCCGAGGACATTATGGATAGGGTTTTAAATTCCATAGAACTTAAAAAAGTAGACTGATGCTTGAAGGAATTCATTTTTTAAACAAAGAGTTTTTTTGGTTGTTTTTACTACTACCGTTAATTGTGATATGGTATATATTTAACCACAAAAAGCAAACGGCCGAACTGAAGATGTCGACCATAAAAGGCTTTAAATTGACCAAATCGTGGTTGCCAAAAGCAAAACATGGCCTATTTGTTTTAAGACTATTGGCATTGGCCTTGGTGATTACCGCTATAGCACGCCCAAGAACCGTGGATGTTTCAACCAAAACAAAAAACACCAGAGGGATTGATATTGTGATTGCCATAGACGTTTCGGCAAGTATGTTGGCCAAGGATTTATTGCCAAACCGTTTGGAGGCCTTGAAAAAAGTAGCTTCAGAATTTATAAAAAGCCGACCAAATGACCGTATCGGGATTGTGGAATATGCTGGAGAAGCTTACACCAAAACACCGATTACCAGCGACAAAGCCATCGTGTTGCGCGCGCTTAACGATATTAAATATAATACAACTATTGAAGGTGGTACGGCCATTGGATCTGGCTTGGCAACGGCAGTCAACCGAATTAAAGACAGTAAAGCGAAAAGTAAAGTCATTATTTTATTGACTGACGGTGTTAACAACTCTGGTTTTATCGATCCAAAAACTGCTAGTGAACTGGCTGTTGCCTATGACATTAAAGTGTACACAATAGGCATTGGAACCAACGGCATGGCACTTTCTCCTATTGGTATATTGCCAAACGGCAATTTTCAATACGGACGCGTGCCCGTGGAAATTGACGAAGATTTAATGAAGGAAATCGCAAAGGTCACCGGCGGACAATATTTTAGAGCAGACAACAATAAAAAGTTAGAAGCCATTTATGATGAAATAAATAAATTGGAAAAAACCGATGTTGAAGAATTTAAATACTATAATTACGAAGAAAAGTACCGTCCTCTGATATTATTAGCATTTGGACTATTACTTTTTGAATTCTTATTAAGATCAACTCTTTTTAGAAGTTTTAATTAAGACGCTAGAATAAAGAAAATAGAAAAAACACTCGTGGATCGTGGCAAATTACTGCCCATTGAACACTTCCGACTGAAAACTGAAAATTAAAATGCAATTAGAAGAAAAAATATGGTTTTGGGGATTAATGGTCATTCCGTCGATCGTGCTTATATTTTTGTTACTGCAATTGTGGAAATACCGCATGCAGCGCAAATTTGCGAACAAAGCTTTATTTAAAAGATTAAGTCCAAACACTTCGATTTTCAAGTCTGTTTTAAAAGTCGTGGTGCTTTCGCTTGCTTTTGCTTGCTTGGTCATCGCCTTGGTCAATCCGAAATTGGGCACGAAACTTGAAACCGTCAAGCGTGAAGGCGTTGATATTGTATTTGCCGTTGACGTTTCAAAAAGTATGTTGGCGGAAGATATTGCCCCTAATCGTTTGGAAAAAGCAAAGCAACTGGTTACCCAAATCATTAATAATTTAGCAAGCGATCGGGTTGGGATTATAGCTTATGCAGGAAAAGCCTTTCCACAATTACCAATTACCACCGACTATGGCTCGGCAAAAATGTTCCTCCAAAGTATGAACACCGACATGCTTTCATCACAAGGAACCGCTATTGGTGAAGCCATCCAACTTGCAAAAGGCTATTATGACGATGACCAAGATACCAATCGAGTTCTGATTATCATATCTGATGGCGAAGATCATGGCGAATTGGCTACGCAGGTAGCACAGGAAGCCTATGAAGAAGGCATCCGGATTTTTACCATTGGTGTGGGAGATATCAAAGGTGGGCCAATCCCTGAAAAGCGCAACGGAATTATCGTTAACTATAAAAAAGATAAAAATGGCGAAACCGTCATCACACGTTTAGATGAGGACACTTTAAAAACTATCGCCAAAGAAGGCCATGGTTCCTATATCAACGGAAGGGATACTGCAAAAGTAGTGGAGCACATTCGGAATATTTTAAACAAGATGGATAAAACCGAATTTGAAGCCAAACAATTTGCTGATTTTGAATCGCAATTTCAATGGTTTTTGGGTGCGGCCATTTTCTTTCTTTTGATTGATATTTTACTATTGGAAAGGCGCACCTCATGGCTCAAACGTTTGAATTTATTTAACGAAAACCTCTAGTAACTTTAAGAAAACATTATAACACCAATCGCAATAGTTTTTTTAGTTTTACGAACTGTTTAAAAATGAGGAAGATAAAATTTGATTTTGATTGAATTGAACTTTTGATGGGCTACATCAAATTATAGTTCATAATGATATAGAAAATGAAAAACATAACACTTCTGATCCTATTTTTTACATGTTTCGCTTTTTCTCAAGAGAAAGAGAAGGAGCAATTGTTGGCCATAAAGAAATCCAATAATTTGGTTTATGAAGCCAATGAGTTGATGGATGACAACAACTTTATTTCTGCAGAAAAAGAATATCGCAAAGCTATTTCCAAACAACCTTCCTCAGTAGCAGGCAATTATAATTTAGGAAATTCCTATTATAAAAAAGGCAACTATGAAGAGGCGCTTTACCGACAGCAACAAGCGGCTAACAATACCACTGATAAGGCTGAAAAACACAAAGCATTCCATAATATTGGTAATATTTTGATGAAAAACAAAAAGTGCAAAGAAGCTGTTGAAGCTTATAAAAGTGCTTTAAGAAATAACCCCGCCGATGATGAAACACGTTACAATCTTGGATTAGCAAAGGAATGTGCTGAACAGCAAAAAGATGATCAGCCCGACGAAAACCAGGATAAGGACAAAGAGAAACAGGAGGAAAACCAAGATAATAGCGATCAGGATAAAGATAAAAAAGATCAGCCTGATCAAGATAACAAAGACAACAAGGACGATAAAGGTCAGGACAAAAAAGAGGGCGACGACAAAAAAGACGAAGGCAAACCAAAGGATGAAAAAGGTAAAGATGAAAATCAACAGCCTCAACAGCAACCTGGTAAATTGTCTCCGCAACAGATAAACAATTTATTGGAAGCCATGAACAATCAAGAACAGAAAGTTCAGGAAAAAATGAATGCCGAAAAACAAAAAGGAGTCAAAGTACAAACGGATAAAGATTGGTAAAATAGTTCATAGTCGCAGTTTCCCGTCTTCGCAAAAGCTTCGGACGGGCAAGCAGTTTTCAGTTGTTCGTTAATATTTAATTTAATAGATGAGCTTAAAAGCATACATAACATTATTTTTAATTGCAGTAAGTACAAGTTTTGTTACCGCCCAAGTAAAGTTTGAGGCTAAGGTTAGCAAGACTAAACTTGGTGTGAATGAACGTTTACGTGTGGATTTTGAAATGAATACGGATGGCGATAATTTTAATCCGCCGTCGTTCAATGACTTTACGGTCGTGGGTGGCCCAAATCAATCCGTAAGTCATTCTTGGGTCAATGGGGTTCGCTCCTTTGCAAAAACCTACAGCTATTTCTTGGCGCCGAAAAAAACAGGGAATATCACAATCACGCAAGCCACAATTGAAATTGATGGGGAGATTTATAAAACATCGCCGGTAACCGTTCAAGTGACTGCAGCGGTAACGAGACCCAATGATCCGGACAATGTGGAGAACGTGGTGGATGACAATCTTCATCTGGTTGCTGAAATATCCAAAGGCAATCCTTACCTCAACGAAGCCCTTACTATCGTTTATAAATTATATGTTTACAAAGATATTGGCGTCACTAATTTCCGGGAACTCAATATTCCAAAATACAACGATTTCTGGAGTCAAAACATCGATTTAAAAGATAACAAGATTCAAACTGGCCAATATAATGGTCGTGAATATCGCTATTTAGTGATTCGGAAAATTGTGTTATATCCACAAAAAACAGGTAAAATAGAAATCGAACCCTTAAGTCTTGAACTTTCCGTAGAAGTCCCAACAAGTAGACGTGACTTTTTTGGCGGACAAATGATGACCCAAGTTCAAAAAACAGTGTCTGCAGGAAGCAAAACACTCGAGGTAAAACCACTGCCGGAAGCTGGCAGACCAGAGAGTTTTACGGGTGCTGTAGGTAATTTTGATTTTAAATTGACCACATCCAAAGACGAGTTGAATGCTACAGAATCCTTACAAGCACGTTTAGAAGTCACTGGAAACGGAAATTTGAAGTTATTTCAATTGCCGAAATTGACCTTGCCAAGCTCCTTGGAAGTCTACGAACCTGAACATACCGAACATGTGAAGACGACACTTGATGGCATGCAAGGTGGGATTGCCGATAGTTACACAATTGTGCCACAGTTTAAAGGAAAATATCCCATCCCAAACGTGGACTTCTCCTATTTCGATTTAAAAACAGAAACCTATAAGACCATTTCTACAGGACAGCATTTAATCAATGTCCTTGAAGGCCCAACAAACAATACCAATAATGACAGCAATATCGCATCAACTGGCGAAGGCAAACAGCGTGTTGTCATGAGTAATGACCAATTTGCATTTGTAAAAAGCGATGCGAATCTTAAGCCGATGTCCTCGGAACCATTTTTCCAATCGTCTTGGTATTGGAGTTCCTTGTTACTCCCTCTTTTTGCCATTCCTTTGGCGATGGTTTTCCGTAAGAAAAAAGCTGAACGGGTGGCGGATGTTAAAGGCAATAAAATACGCAAGGCCGATAAATTGGCCAGAAAATATTTAGGAGCAGCCAAGAAAGCACTAGGCCAAAAAGAAGCCTTCTATATTGCTCTTGAAAAAGCACTTCATAATTACCTGAAAGCCAAATTACATATTGAAACCAGCGATTTGAGCAAGGAGCGCATTGAAAAGTTGCTTACTCAACGTCAAGTGGACGCGCCAGTGATTAGCGATTTCCTGACCATTCTTGATAGTTGTGAATTGGCACGATACACGCCTTTTTCAGATGTGACCATGCAGCATGATTATGACAAGGCCGCACACACGATTTCAGTAATTGATAAACAGCTTAAGTAAGATGAAAAATTTTGTTTACATACTGACATTTTTAATCGGCAGCTTAGGCTTTAGCCAGAACGAACAGCTTTTTGAGCAGGCCAATGACTTATACAACAAAGGCGATTTTGAAGATGCCATTTCAAAATATGAAGCCATTATTGCTTCGGGAGAACATTCGGCATCCTTGTACTATAATTTGGGCAATGCACATTACAAACTCAACCATATTGCACCAAGTATCTATTACTATGAAAAGGCTCTAAAACTGTCTCCGAACGATAAGGAAATACAGAATAATATTGCCTTTGCTCGCAATATGACCATAGATGCCATTGATACAACACCTGAAATCGGGTTTGCTAAACTGTCAAAGTCTATCACTAACTGGCTTACCTTTGACAATTGGGCAAAATTATCCGTGCTTTTAATGGTGCTTTTTGTGGTGTTCTATTTGATCTTCTATTTCAATTATAGCACTACAAAGAAACGATTGGCATTCATTACGGCCATGAGTTTTTTAATTTTGGCATGCGGTGCCGTCGCATTGGCCTACAACAACTATCATCTGGTAAAAAATGACCAACCTGCCATTGTTTTTGCTAAGGAAGTGCAAGTCAAGAGTGAACCAAACCTCAGAAGCTCAGAGTCCTTTAAACTCCATGAAGGCACTAAAGTTCAAATTCTGGACACGGTCAACAATTGGAAGAAAATCAAACTTGCCGATGGTAAAACAGGTTGGATTCCAAAAAATGATATTCAGGCATTGAATAGCTACTAGCGCTAAATATTTTATTTTGCCATCTTTCTCGGCTTAATAATTTTAATAACTCTTAAGCTTTTACGAAAAGACATCTTGCCATCCCTTTAAAAATGCTAGTATATTGAGAATCTCATTGTTTTTCTTATCGCTAAAATTAGTTATTTTAAGATTTGACAACTTCCGTTTTTAAATTTCTTTAACAATTTTTAAAATTTCATATATTATCTTTGCATCCTGCGAATCGCTTTACATGTATAATAAAATTATTACTTTTTTTCTTATTGCACTTTTTACTGCATTCATGGCAGCGCCTACGCTGAGTATTTTTAGTGATTCTATTGATAGTTCATTGTTTTACAGTTTAAGTGAGGAAGACACAAGTACCAAAGAAAACCTGAAGGTCTTTAAAATACATAATGTAGGAGGCAATACTGTATATTTAGCGGTTTTCGATTCTGAAGAGCAACGTTTAAATACCGCCTATCTGGCCTTATATACGCCTTATGTCACGGAGTGTATTTCTCCACCCCCTGAATTAGTATAGTACCAATTAGGCAAAAAGTATTGCTTGCCTTATAATTCCAATAATATTTAGCCATGCATTCAATTCTGGTGCAGTACTCTATTATTAGAATTACATCGACCATGATTGTCAATTACAGCCTCATTTAAAGCGCTAACAGTGATCACATCATTGGACTATTGCTCATTCGTAAAATTATTATATGATTTCAAAAAGAATATTATCTCCTTTTCAAAAATATGTAAAAACTGAAAGCCTAAGCGGGGTCTTTCTTTTAACGGCCACACTTATCGCTCTCATCTGGGCTAATTCGCCTTGGGGCGAGAGCTACCAAAACTTATGGCAATATGAAATGGGATTTACCACCGAGAGTTTTGAACTCAACAAACCTCTTATTTTATGGATCAACGATGGGTTGATGGCGATCTTCTTTTTCTTGATTGGTCTGGAAATTAAACGGGAGTTTCTGATTGGGGAACTGAACTCCACTAAAAAGTTGGCCTTTCCCTTATTTGGGGCTTTTGGCGGGATGTTATTTCCGGTTTTATTTTATATCTTATTAAACAACAATCCTGAGACCACGCATGGCTGGGGAATTCCAATGGCCACCGATATTGCGTTTGCCTTGGCCGTTTTAAAACTGTTGGGAAATCGTGTGCCGTTGAGCCTAAAAGTCTTTTTGACCGCGTTCGCCATTGTCGATGATCTGGGAGCGGTAATGGTTATCGCTATATTTTACAGTGAAAATATCGAATTCACATCGTTATTGGTTGCTTGTGGCATGCTTGCTTTACTTTATATACTCTCTGCAAAAGGTTACTATTCAAAATTTTTAATGGCCACATTCGGCATCGTCATTTGGGTTTTATTCTTAAAATCTGGCGTCCATCCAACTTTGGCTGGAATCCTATTGGCGTTCTCCATCCCGACCTATCAAAAGATTAAGACTGGACTTTTTATTGAGCAATTGGAAACCATTACCCAAAATATCAAGAATGCGACGATATTAAAAGAACCGATTCTTTCCAAAGAACAAATTGAACATATTGACATGCTCGAAGATTGGACTCAGAAATACCAATCTCCTCTGCAATATTTAGAGCATAAATTGCATCATTGGGTTGCCTTTGTGATTATTCCATTATTTGCATTGGCCAACGCTGGCGTGAAATTCAACAATGCTAACGGCCTGGACGAAGCGCTGATCATTACCCTAATGCTCTGTTTGATTTTGGGGAATAGTATCGGTATTACGACTGTTGTCTTCCTCGCTAAAAAACTGAAAATCACGCAGATACCAGAAGATATCAACAACAGACATATCATTGGCGTTTCCTTTTTGGCGGGAATCGGGTTTACGATGGCCATTTTTATCGCGAGTTTAGCATTTAAGAATAACCAAGCTTATGTGGACTCGGCAAAGATTGGGATTTTACTGGGTTCTGTAATTTCGGCAATCATTGGGTATCTCATTTTACGATTTAACTCGACGAAAAAGGAAATTAGTGAATAAACATTCTGGAGTTTTGTTAGATAAGAAGTAAGTCCTGACCGATATAAGTTAAAATCATGACTTTCTGAAGTTGAGCTGATTATAAGGCAGCCTTAGATAATACTTAAAATTCATCTTAAGAAAACCATATTTTACCTACCTTTAAACTCTACATGCGATGAGGATCTATCATCGGAAACAAAACTTTAAGGGGAATGGACTTAAATAAAGTATTCAAAAACAATGAAAAATGGATCAAAGAAAAACTGGCTATGGATCCAGATTTCTTTAAGCATTTAGCTGAGGGTCAAAACCCTGAATTGTTGTTTATTGGTTGTTCGGACAGTCGCGTGACATCAGAGGAATTGATGGGCATGGGTCCTGGTGAAGTGTTTGTGCATCGCAATATTGCCAATATGGTCATTAGCATTGATCTGAACGTCATGTCTGTAGTCAATTATGCGGTCGATCATCTAATAGTCAAAGACATTGTGGTTTGTGGGCATTATGGTTGTGGCGGTGTTAAGGCGGCCATGCAATCGGCGGATTTGGGTATTTTGAATCCGTGGCTTCGTAATATTCGTGATGTGTATCGCATGCATCGCACCAAATTGAACGCCATTGAAGATGACGAAAAAAGATATGATCGTTTGGTAGAACTCAATGTACGCGAACAATGCATCAATTTGATTAAAACTGCTGCTGTTCAAAGAGCCAATAGAGATAGAGGTTTAAAAGTACATGGATGGGTGTTTGATGTCAGTACGGGAAAAC
>JBARDR010000575.1:0-2292 GCA_049795335.1 Gelidibacter sp.
GCTCACATACTTACGAACTCAAAGGAAAAGAAGGCACTTTTCATACGGAATGGGAAAAACCGAACAGTTAAGGAAAAACCGTTTTATCAAGTCCAAGATTCTAAAAATTAAAAACCATGGTAAAGACATCAAGTAAAAAAGCAAACCCTACCATTTTTCTCATTTTTGGAGGAACAGGCGACCTGACCAACCGAAAAATAATGCCCGCACTTTACAATCTTTTTTTAGATAATTGGCTGCCTGAAAATTTCGCCATTATTGGTTCCTCTTCCACTGAAATGAGCGACGAAAAATACAAAAGTGAATTATTGAACGCTGTGAATCAGTTCTCCAGAAGCGGAAAGCCAAAAAAAGAAGACTGGACTAAATTCTCATCACATGTTGTTTTTCAGTCTGCCGATATTACCGATTCTACTGCATTTAAACCTTTTGCAGGCTTAATTGAAAAATACAAAAGAGAATGGAATGAGATGCCATCCCTAATTTATTACTGCGCCGTAGCACCTCGTTTTTTCAGCATAATAGCAGAGAATATTTCCAAAGCAAAACTTGAAAACCATCCCAAAACGACTCGAATTATTGTAGAAAAACCTTTTGGTAATGACCTCGAATCGGCCAAAGAACTAAACCAGAAATTATTAAGCATATTTGACGAAACACAGATTTATCGCATCGATCATTATTTAGGCAAAGAAGTAGTTCAAAATGTCATGGCTTTACGATTTGCAAATGCGATAATGGAACCGCTCTGGAACCGAAATCATGTAGAACACGTTCAGATTTCGGTAACGGAACAAATTGGCGTGGGCACTCGAGGTAAATATTTTGAAAGTGCTGGGGTATTGCGTGACATGATTCAAAACCATCTCTTGCAACTGCTTTGTATCATTTCCATGGAACCGCCGATCAACTTTGATGCCGACGAAGTGCGCGACCGAAAAGTAGATGTGCTCAAAGCAATGCGGAAAATTATACCGGGAAAAGTCGACGTCATGTCCGCACGAGGTCAGTACAGCTCTGGATGGATTGAAGGAAAAGAGGTGGTGGGATATCGGGAGGAAAAAAATGTTGATCCAGATTCGAACACCGATACTTATGCGGCCTTAAAACTTTATGTGGATAATTGGCGTTGGCAGGGCGTTCCGTTTTATTTGCGAACAGGGAAACGACTTTCCAAAACTGCTTCAATCATTACCCTTCAATTTAAAGAAGTGCCACATAATATTTTTATTACTGAAGAATCAGGCACGCCAAAGCAAAATCGGTTGGTTATTAGCATTCAACCCGATATGGCCATTCGGTTTCAATTACAGAGTAAAATACCTGGACTCGAAATGACCTTAAACACGGTAGATATCGTTTTTGATTATTTTGGAAATAAAAAAACCGACTCCCCCGAAGCCTACGAAACTCTTTTACTGGACGCTATAACGGGCGACCAAACCCTGTTTATGCGTGCTGATCAGGTAGAAGCTGCTTGGGAATTGATTACGCCAGTTCTCAATTATTGGGAGAAAAATAAGGCTACAGATTTCCCTAATTATTCAGCGGACTCATGGGGTCCCGAAAATGCTGAAGCCCTTATCGCCAAAGATGGTTATCACTGGTTTAACCTACCCGAAAAAAACAAGAAAAGATAATGAAAGATTTGGAAATTTACCAAGACACTGATGATTTGATAAAAGCTTTGGCGAAAGTCATTTGCGAAACTTCAAAAGAAGCGATTGAGGCTCGAGGACAATTTAACTTTGTGCTATCGGGTGGCAGTTCTCCAAAAAAACTATATGAACTATTGGCCTCCAAACCCTATAAAAAAAAGATTGATTGGGATAAAACCTATTTTTTCTTTGGTGACGAACGCTACGTTCCCGCACTTGATAAACAAAGAAATTCCTTGATGGCCGAAGAGAGTTTATTCAAGCCGTTAAAAATTGAAGAATCTCATATTTTTAAGGTGGACACCACTTGTTCTCCAGAAGATGCGGCCCAAAGATATGCGAAATCCATAGCCACACATTTTCAAAAGAAACCTATTGTATTCGATTTTATTCTTTTGGGTCTTGGCGATAATGCGCATACCGCTTCCCTCTTTCCAAATACTGCGGTATTGGAAGAAACCGAAGCCACGATCAAATCTGTGTTTATAAAAGAAGTGCACATGTACCGAATTACCATGACTGCCCCATTAATCAACCAAGCCAGACACATTGCCTTCTTGGTTTTTGGAGAAGGGAAAGCTGAAGCCGTTTACCACGTACTACACAATAACGGAAACTCGCCATTGGACTATCC
>JBARDR010000576.1:0-2945 GCA_049795335.1 Gelidibacter sp.
AGAAACTTCTCCGAATGATTTGTTGAGCTTTTTAACTTCAAAAGCCGAAATTCATCATTTTGTTGAAGTAATACCGAGTGTCAATGATATTTTTATTCAAACTGTAAAAAACAACTAAGAATGAATCATCTACCGCTTATCATCAAACGAGAGTATTTGAATAAAGTGCGCAACAGGTCTTTTATTGTCATGACTTTTTTGAGTCCGATAATCATGATTGCCCTGATTGCCGTTGTGGCCTATTTATCTCAAGTCAATAATGACAAAAAGCGAATTATTTCCATTCTGGATGAAACCGGTGTTGTGGGAGAGGTGTTTGAAAACACTGACAACACCACCTACGCGATCCTTAACGACACAGGATTGGCAACCGCCAAAGAGTTAGTAAAGGCAAAACATGACTTTGGTTTACTTTATATTAAGAAAAGCCCTGACACCATTAATCTGGTGGAAACGGTCAATTTTTATTCAGATGAATCGCCTTCCGTTTCCATAATCTCCAGTTTGGAACGCCGAATAGAAAAGCGATTGTCTGATCTTAAATTACAAAAAGACGGTGTCGATATAGCTCAAATTAGAGCTGCAAAAACCACCGTTGATATTGCACAGGAAACCTTTAGTGGCGAGAAAACATCTAAAATTGATAGTTATTTAAAACTTGCTTTTGGTGGCGCTGCGGGCTATTTGTTGTTCATGTTTATCATCATTTATGGCAATATGATTATGCGCAGTGTTATTGAGGAAAAGACAAGTCGAATCATCGAGGTCATCATTTCTTCAGTAAAACCAATTCAATTAATGCTAGGCAAAATTATTGGAACCTCGTTAGCAGGTGTCACACAGTTTGTCATTTGGATTATTCTTGGAAGTGTGCTATTATTCGTGGTTTCAGCGATTTTCGGAATTGATATGAGTCAAGTGCAAACGCCCCAACAAGAAATGATCAATCAGGCGATGGCATCGTCAAATGCTCAAAATGTTGCTCAGGAATTGATTGTGGGATTTGTCAATTTGCCAATTCTTAATCTTTGTATCGCATTTTTGTTTTTCTTTATAGGCGGCTATCTTTTATACAGTTCGTTCTACGCGGCAATTGGCGCTGCTGTTGATAACGAAACGGATACTCAACAGTTTATGATGCCCATTCTCATGCCGTTAGTTTTGGCCATTTATGTGGGTGTGTTTACAGTTATTGAAGATCCGCATGGCACTATTTCCACAATATTCTCATTTATACCTTTGACCTCCCCCGTGGTCATGTTAATGAGAATTCCGTTCGGTGTTCCAATATGGCAACAACTTTTATCGTTCGGATTATTGGTGATTTCCTTTGTGTTTACCGTTTGGTTTGCTGCTAAAATTTACCGCGTTGGTATTTTAATGTATGGCAAAAAACCGACCTATAAAGAATTGTTTAAGTGGTTGAAATATTAATTGTCAATCTGTTTTTGTTTTTCGAAATCCATCGTCTTTAAATTAACTTGATTAACTTGATGACCATTAATGGCATTTAAGAGTCATTTAATCTTAACTTTAAAATAAATCGACGAAATGAAAGTTATTTCAAACCGCTCTTTAATGATTACTTTAGGTAAATTCAGTGGTGAACATTTTTACGGAACACCTTTTGTATAAGGAATGGGCAGCAAACAGTTTTTCAGAAGATTACTGGTTGAGCAGGAAAATGGAAGGATGATTTTTATCGACTTGATGATGAAAATACCATCCGTTTTATAACAGGAATAAATTTAAATATTAGAAATGCCAAAAATATTAGTAATAGAGGACGAAGTGAGCATCCGTCGGGTTTTAGTGAAAATTCTTTCAGAAGAAAATGAGTCCTATCAGGTAGATGAAGCTGAAGATGGATTAGCCGGACTTGAAAAAATAAAAAAAGAGGATTATGATTTAATCCTTTGCGATATCAAAATGCCAAAAATGGATGGCGTGGAAGTGTTAGAGGCTGCCAAAAAAATAAAACCAGAAAGCACCATTGTGATGATTTCTGGTCATGGCGATTTGGATACAGCTATTAATACCATGCGTCTTGGCGCTTTTGATTATATCTCAAAACCACCTGATTTAAATAGATTACTTAATACGGTCCGCATTGCCTTAGACCGGAAGGAACTGGTGGTTGAGAATAAAATGCTTAAGAAAAAAGTCAGCAAGAATTATGAGATGATTGGCGAAAGTAAAGCCATTGCTCACATCAAGGAGATGGTAGAAAAGGTAGCAGCTACCGATGCCCGGGTTTTGATTACGGGTCCAAATGGTACCGGAAAAGAACTTGTGGCGCATTGGCTTCATGAAAAGAGTGAGCGCTCCAGCGGACCTTTAATTGAGGTCAATTGCGCGGCGATCCCATCAGAATTGATAGAAAGCGAATTGTTCGGCCATGTTAAAGGCGCGTTTACCAGCGCTGTAAAAGATAGAGCAGGAAAATTTGAAGCCGCCAATGGCGGTACGCTTTTTCTTGATGAAATTGGTGACATGAGCCTTTCTGCGCAAGCGAAAGTTTTGAGAGCCCTACAAGAAAGCCGAGTTCAACGCGTCGGTAGTGATAAAGATATAAAAGTAGATGTGCGCGTGGTTGCTGCAACCAATAAAAATCTGAGTAAAGAAATTGAAGAAGGCCGCTTTAGAGAGGATTTGTACCACAGATTAGCAGTGATATTAATTCAAGTGCCGCGATTAAATGATAGAAGAGAAGACATTCCCTTATTGATTAGACATTTTGCAAGCCAAATAGCTGAGCAACATGGAACGGCTCCAAAGTCGTTTTCATCAAAGGCCATCCAGTTATTGCAAGAATACGATTGGACAGGAAATATTAGAGAGTTGCGCAATGTGGTAGAACGTCTTATTATTCTTGGAGAAAAGGAAGTTAGTGAAAACGACGTGAAGCTTTTCGCGTCAAAATAGAATTTAATAAAAAGCGCTAA
>JBARDR010000577.1:0-3946 GCA_049795335.1 Gelidibacter sp.
GATTTTAGTATTAATGTTGGTCACTGTTTTAATAGCCATTCCTGCAGCTTTATTCTTTTACCTCCCATTGATTTATGTGATGATCCCGATGTCCTTCTTTTCAATAACTTTTGCCATGAATCCAGAATGGTCCGTAGGAGATATTGTGAGCTCAAGTTTCAGAATAGGAAATAAAATATGGCTATTGACTTTTGGATTGTTAGTGATTTCTTATATGGCTGTTGGAATACTGACTTTTGTGAGCTGTGGGCTTGGAAGTTTGTTTTTAGCGCCATTTATGTACCATCCCATTTATTTTATCTATAAGGAAACAGTAGGTTTTGATGATTTGAACGAGTTGAATCAAATTGGTGAGGAAGTCGTGTTTTGAGCAATGGGTTGATAATAAGCATATTCAAACGCAACCTTTTATATGTTTGTGCATCTATAGATAAAAGCCAACACTTATGAAACATGTCTTCTTTATTTTCGCGTTTGTTTGTCTGTGGTCGTGTCATGATGACGATGCAAACTATGAATTGGTTAACGTTGCCGTTCCAGAAATGATGTCCAAAACTGAATTCCGTAACGCGGTTAAGGTACAAATGGCCAAACCCATCGTTGAGGCGGGCAAGATTTATACTTATGGCAATTACATCTTTATTTCTGATAAGGATCAAGGCATTCATATTATAGATAATTCCGATCCCAAGGCACCAAAAGCAATGTCATATTTGAAAATTCCAGGGAATGAAGATCTTTCCATTAAGGATAACTACCTGTTTGCCGATAGTGCAACAGATTTAGTTGTTTTTGACCTATCCAATATTTTGAGTATTCAATTTGTGGAGCGTCTTGAAGATGTGTTTTCAGTTTATGATTACCGAATTCCCAATGATGCACAATACGCGGATTTCAATAATTATGACTTTGTAAACAATATTGTGGTCGGTTGGAAAATTGTTCAAGAACGCAGAGAAATTATAGATAAGGATGTTTTTTTAACTAATGACGCGTGGTCTTTTAATTCATCTGAAAGCTCAAATGTAGGTAGTGGAGGCTCCTTAGCAAGATTTCAAATTGTCGAAGATTATTTGTATACGGTAGGCTCAGCTCAAATGTCGATTTTTAATATATCAAATTTGGCAAATCCTACCTTGGAAACCATTCAAGATTCTGGATGGGATATTGAAACGATGTTTTACGCCGACGATCATCTTTATTTGGGAGCAAGCCATGGGATGTACATTTATAGTTTAGAGAATCCTGCAAGCCCAAGCTATGTGTCGCAATTTTCACATTGGAATGGGTGTGATCCTGTGGTTGTTGATGGTGACTATGCCTATCTTACGCTAAGAGGTGGTAATGCCTGTGGGCAACTGGAAAGTGTATTGGAAGTTATAGATGTTTCTGATAAAACAAATCCGAAGTTAGTAGCAAGACACGTTTTGGATAATCCTTATGGCTTAGGTTTTAAAAATAGTAACCTGTTTATTTGTGATGGAACTTCCGGACTGAAAGTATTTGATAAAACTGATCCTTTAAGTCTGAAGCAAACACAAACATTTTCAGATATACATGCTAAAGATGTAATTCCTTTAAATAATAGTCTATTAATGATTGGCGAGAGTGCGCTTTATCAATATCAATATAAAGGTAAGGATTTGCAATTGCTGAGTAGTTATCAATTAAATTAGAGGAACTAAAGATTATATTTGAAAAGCCTGAACCTTCAGGCTTTTTTATGTCTAGTTGTGACTCGTCCAATAGCATATAAATCGGCTTAGATTTTTTTAATTAGGTTGAATAATATTTTTTCACATACATTTGTAGCCAGAAAAAATGTAATATGGCGAAGAACTTAGTTATTGTCGAGTCCCCTGCGAAGGCTAAAACGATTGAAAAATTTTTAGGAAAGGATTTTAAGGTAGAGTCCAGTTTTGGGCATATTGCCGATTTACCTTCTAATGAATTGGGGGTTGATGTAGAGGGCGATTTTAAACCAAGATATGAAGTTTCGAAAGATAAAAAAGCAGTTGTAAAAAAACTTAAAGACTTAGCGAAGGGTGCCGAGATGGTATGGCTAGCAAGTGATGAGGACCGCGAGGGTGAGGCCATTGCATGGCACTTGGCGGAGACTTTAAAGTTGGATAAAGCAAAAACTAAACGTATTGTTTTTCATGAAATTACCAAAACAGCTATTCTAAAGGCGATTGAAAATCCGCGTGATATTGATTACCATTTAGTAGATGCGCAACAAGCGCGTCGTGTATTGGATAGAATCGTAGGTTATGAGCTATCTCCAGTATTATGGCGTAAGGTAAAGGGCGGACTTTCAGCAGGGCGTGTACAATCGGTTTCTGTTAGGCTTATTGTAGAACGTGAAAGAGAAATACAAGACTTCAAGCCGGAAGCATCTTATAGAATTGACGCTGAATTTTCCAATGAGGCAGGACAAAGCTTTAAGGCAAAACTTCCAAAAAATTTTTCTACCAAGGAAGAAGCTTATAAATTTTTAGAATCTAATGCAGCTGCGGCTTTTAAAGTTGCCGATTTAGATAAAAAACCAGCAAAGAAATCTCCAGCAGCGCCATTTACAACCTCTACTTTACAGCAAGAGGCGTCGCGTAAGCTCTATTTTTCAGTTTCGAAAACCATGACGATGGCGCAACGGTTGTATGAAGCGGGGTTGATTACTTATATGAGAACAGATAGCGTGAACTTATCTGATGAAGCACGTAATGGTGCCCAAGCAGAAATAAATGAAGCTTACGGTTCAAAATATAGTAAACCACGCAACTATAAAGGTAAATCAAAAGGTGCTCAAGAAGCGCATGAGGCCATCAGGCCAACTGATTTTTCTGTGCATTCTGTTGATATTGATCGAGATCAGGCCAGATTGTATGATTTGATTTGGAAACGTGCCATTGCTTCACAAATGAGTGAAGCTGAACTGGAGCGTACCAATGTGAAAATTAGTGCTTCCACACATAAGGAATTGTTCACTGCCAATGGCGAAGTCATCACTTTTGATGGATTTTTAAAAGTCTATTTAGAAGGAACCGATGATGAAGATTCTGAACAAGACGGCATGTTACCAGCCATGAAAACCAATGAAACCTTGGTGAATTCATACATCACGGCCACGGAGCGTTATACACGACCGCCATATCGTTATACCGAGGCTTCTTTGGTAAAGCAGTTGGAAGAATTGGGAATTGGTCGTCCATCTACCTACGCTCCAACGATTTCAACCATTCAAAACAGAAATTACGTTGAAAAAGGATCAATAGAAGGTGTGGAGAGAAACTACACACAATTGACCTTAAAAGATGGGAAGTTAAATGATAACGAACTCACTGAAAAAGTGGGATCAGATAAAGGGAAATTAGTACCCACAGATATTGGGATGATTGTGACCGATTTTTTGGTCAACCATTTTGAGAAAATTTTGGATTACAACTTTACTGCAAAGATGGAAGCCGATTTCGACGAAATAGCAGAAGGAAATGAAGATTGGACTAAAATGATGAAGGACTTTTATAAAGATTTCCATCCCCAAGTTATAGATGTCCAGGAAAATGCCGAACGCGAATCGGGCGAACGTATTTTGGGTACAGACCCAAAAACCGGACGACAAGTAAGTGTGCGTTTGGGCAAGTTCGGCCCCATGGTGCAAATCGGAACGGTTGATGAAGAAGAAAAACCTTTGTTCGCGAGTTTATCTCCAGACCAACAATTAGCTAACATTACCTATGAAGAAGCCATGGATCTCTTCCAGCTTCCAAAAACATTAGGAACTTATAATGACGAAACCGTCGAGGTTAATAATGGGCGTTTTGGACCTTATGTAAAATATGGCGACAAGTTTGTGTCGCTTCCGAAAGGAATGGAAGCCTTAAGTGTTGAACTTGATGTTGCGATCGACTTAATTAAAGAGAAAGAAAAAGCAGATGCTCCTATATAT
>JBARDR010000578.1:0-9989 GCA_049795335.1 Gelidibacter sp.
TCATGCCTTCTGGATTATATTTTGCCGTCGGATTGGTGATCAATTCTATTTGCTTGATTGAGGTCGATGGAATTTGTTTCAAGAGCTGCTCCACGGGAACATTGGATAGTTTTCCGTCTACCATAACACGTACATTTTGATTGCCACGTAAGCTCAAGCTTCCCGTTTGCTGATCGATACTTACGGAAGGAATGTTGTTCAAAATGTCAGATGCCGTGGCGCCAGAGGTGGTCAGGTCTTTCCCAACCGTAATCACTTTTCGATCCACTTTCTGTTGAATACTGGAGACTTCTGCAACTACTGTAACTTCATCTAAGGCCGCGATATTTTCTTCCAGTAAGATCTTTCCTAAATTGACATCATAGCTCTCTTTTCCAATTTTGAAAGGCAGTGTGATGGTTTTGTAGCCGATATATTGAATGTTTACGGAGTATTGACCTTCAGGCAGTTTTGAGATTTTAAAACTGCCGTCATCTTGAGTAATCGCGCCAGTGATCGTTGCGTTAGTTGTGTTTTTAATGACAACGGTAACGTAAGGAAGTGGTTGGTTGAGATGGGCATCGATGACAGTTCCAGAAATAGAGCCTTCTTTTAATTCAGGCGAAGCCGACGGTTGTGCAAATAATGTAGAGCACATTAAAATGCAGAATAAGAATAATGATTTCATTAGTGATTGATGTTTTGATTTGATTGATGAATTTTGATTTGATTGTTATACTAGAGACGAGTACTTTTGTTTATTGTTACACTCTTTTTTACTTTTAAGGAAAATATAATAATTGAAACCATGAAAAAAAGCAAGAAAACCTTGGTATTTGGAGCCTCGCTAAATCCAGGTCGTTATTCCAATATGGCGATGCATAAACTTGTGAACTATGGACATGAGGTGGTTGCTTTTGGATTAAAGGAAGGCAATGTTGAAGGTGTTACGATTGACACGGAATTGAAGCCTTATGATGCTGTGGATACCATAACTTTATATATGAATGCCACGAGACAAGAGCCATTTTATGACTACCTCATTTCTTTACAACCTGATCGTGTCATTTTTAATCCGGGGACAGAAAACCCTGAGTTTTTTAAGCGCTTGCGTGAGGGGAATATTGAATTTGAAGTGGCCTGTACCTTAGTGATGCTTAGTACGAATCAGTATTAATCCTAAAAAGGTCAAGCTGCCATTTAGAATCAGAATGAAAAAGTCAAAATCAAATCCGAACCATTTTAGGCTATTGACATTGATGATATAGGATAAAACTGGAGATAGTATGGCAATAATTGGAACCAATTTATCTTTTATTTGCCAGGTGGTGAATAAGCCGAAAGCATAAAGTCCTAACAATGGGCCATAGGTATAGCCAGCAAAAAGGAGCAATTTGGCAATAACACTTTCGTCTTTGATTAGGTATTTAAAGGAGATGATTACAAAAATCAACACAAAGGAAATGATGATGTGCATCCGCTTTCTAATGGCAATTTGTTTAGCAACATCATATTTTTTTTCAATATCCAAAATATCAATACTAAAGGATGTGGTCAAGGCAGTCAAGGTACTATCTGCACTACTGTAGGCCGCAGCAATTAATCCGATCAGGAAAAACACAAAAACGCCAATTCCTAAATACTCTTTAGCGAGTACAGGAAAAAGCTCGTCACGATGGGCATCAATACCGTTTTGCTGCGCGTATACGGTTAAGAGTAAGCCCAAGCTCAAAATAACAAAATTGACCAGCGTTAATACAATTGTGAACCAAAACATGTTTTTTTGTGCGTCTTTTAAACTTTTACAAGTCAGATTCTTTTGCATCATATCCTGATCCAATCCTGTCATGGCGATGGCAATAAAAGCTCCTGATACAAATTGTTTCCAAAAGTAATTACTGGATTTAAAATCGTCGAAAAAGAAGGTTTTAGAAAGATCACTATCCAAAACATAGCCTAAAATGTTTCCACTGCTGATGCCTAAATCGTCACTCACATAAAAAATGGTCACTCCAATGGCAATTAACATGAATAAGGTTTGCAAGGTATCCGTCCAAATAATAGTTTTTATGCCCGATTTAAAAGTGTACAACCAAATTAAAAACACGGTTAAAGTCACGGTTTGCCAAAACTGGATTCCTAAATCATCAAAGAGAATGACTTGCAGTACGTTGGCCACTAAGAAGAGTCTAAAGCTCGTTCCAACAACTCTGGAAATTAAGAAGAATGAAGCGCCCGTTTTGTACGAAGCATTTCCAAAGCGCTCCTCTAAATAGGTGTAAATAGAAGTTAAATTCAGTTTGTAATAGAGGGGGAGCAACACGGTTCCAATAACTATATACCCAACAATATAACCCAACACCACTTGCATATAACTAAACTGAGAGGATTCAATCCACCCGGGAATGGAAATAAAAGTCACTCCTGATAGGGATGCTCCAATCATTCCAAAAGCCACAACATACCAAGGTGCTTGTTGGTTTGCTTTAAAAAACGTATTGTTGTCTGATTTTTTTCCTGTGAGAAAAGAGATCAAAATGAGAATGGCAAAATAGGAAAGTATAAGAATGATTATAGTCGTGGAATTCATGTTTTGGGAAATCTGTCGGTAAATTAAGGTGTTGAAACTTTCGCTTTTGCAAATCTCGGACTTTAATGTGAAATAAGAATATGTTAAAGCACCAAAAAATAGACACTAAAATTGTAAATTCGCCCCTATGGAATTTTCTTCAAAACTACTCGAAAAGGCGGTTAATGAAATGTCGCAGCTCCCCGGAATTGGGAAACGTACGGCATTGCGATTGGTGTTACATTTATTGCGGCAGCCTCAGGAACAAACAACTTTATTGGCTTCGGCATTGCAACATATGAGGAATGATATCAAATTTTGCAAAAGTTGCCATAATATTAGTGATACCGAACTTTGCGAGATATGTTCAAATCCGCGCAGAACTGAAGAAATCATCTGTGTGGTGGAAGATATAAGGGATGTGATGGCTATTGAGAATACGAGTTCCTTCAAAGGCCTGTATCATGTTTTGGGCGGCAAAATATCTCCTATGGATGGTGTTGGTCCAAATGATCTCAATATTGTTTCCCTTGTCGAGAAAGTGAGAGAAGGACATGTAAAAGAGTTGATCTTCGCCTTAAGTTCGACGATGGAAGGCGATACCACCAACTTTTATATATTTAAGCAAATTCAGGATTGTGAAATTATTACATCAACCATTGCCAGAGGAATCTCAGTAGGAAATGAGTTGGAATATACAGATGAGGTCACCCTCGGAAGAAGTATTTTGAACCGAATCCCTTTTGAATCGTCTCTAAAATCTTGATGTATTTTTGAAGCTATCTGTCGTCATATTAAACTATAATGTGCGCTACTTTTTGGAGTTGTGCCTCAAAAGCGTACAAGCGTCATTAGTGGGTTTGGAGGCTGAAGTTATCGTAGTAGACAATCATTCTTCTGATGATAGTTGCGCGATGGTAAAACAGTTTTTTCCGCAGGTCATTTTAGTTGAAAACAAAGAAAACTTTGGGTTTTCCAAAGGCAATAATATAGGAGTTGCTAAGGCAAAGGGCGAATACCTGTGTATTCTCAATCCTGATACGGTGGTTGCCGAAGATACATTTACTAAGATTTTGGATTATGTCAGCCATAGTCCAAACATGGGGATTTTGGGATGTCAGCTCGTTGACGGACACGGTCAATTCCTACCTGAAAGCAAAAGGAATATTCCGATGCCAATGGTTTCAATCAAAAAAATATTGGGTTTCTCAAATTCTTATTACGCTAATAACTTATCGCGGTCTGACATTGGTAAAGTTGATGTTCTGGTCGGCGCCTTCATGTTTCTTAAAAGAGAGATTTATAAAGAAGTCGGCGGTTTTGATGAAGATTACTTTATGTATGGCGAAGATGTAGACCTTTCCTATAAGGTCTTAAAGGCAGGTTATCATAATCTGTATTATGGTAAAACAACAATCTTGCATTATAAAGGAGAAAGTACTTTAAAGGATAAAATCTACGTCAAACGCTTTTATGGTGCCATGCATGTTTTTTATAAAAAGCATTTCAAATCGAACCCTATTTTTGATGTTATGATATGGTTTGGCCTACGGTTTTCACGATTATTTATAAAAATCCCCAAGCCATCTGATAAAAAGGTAAAGGCGCACGTCCTACTGACTAAGGATTTACACTTCAATAAAGAACTTCCTTTTGATGCGAAAATTATTCATAATTTAGCGGAGGTAACGGCCTCTTCACAGATTATTTTTGATGGGAATACCATTGGTTATGGGGAGGTTATTGATAAAATGGTAGCTTCAGATGTGTTTAAGGGTTTGACTTATAGGATTTTGCCTAAAAACGCTCGTTTTATAATTGGTAGCGACAGCTCACAGCAACCTGGGGAAGTGGTTTTATGGTGAAATAATGAATGAATATATGCCTCATGAATTCCGAAATTATAAAGGATTGTGTAATGAAGTATGGCAATTTTAACTAATTTTGCAAGAGCAAATAGAAATTTTAGCATTAGAATAATAATATGGCAAAATTTGAATTGAAACTCCCGAAAATGGGGGAAAGTGTAGCAGAAGCGACAATTACTTCATGGTTGAAAAACGTTGGAGACACGATTGAAGCTGATGAAGCAGTGTTGGAAATCGCAACTGATAAAGTGGATAGCGAAGTTCCAAGTGAAGTCGATGGCATTCTTACTGAGATCCTTTTTAAGGTAGACGACGTTGTAAAAGTAGGTCAAGTGATTGCTATTATTGAAACTGATGCGCGTGTTGTTCAAGCACCAACTGCGCCAGAGCAAGAACAAGCTTCAGTACCTCATGTCGAAACACCAGAAGTTGCACAGGTAGCACAAACTGTTGAAGCAGCAAGAATTGCTGTGTCAGCGCCAGTAATTTCTACTGAAGATCGATTTTATTCGCCATTAGTTAAAAATATAGCCAAACAAGAAGGTATTCCGCAATCTGAATTGGACCAAATTTCTGGTACAGGTAAAGATGGGCGCGTTACCAAGAATGATATTATTGTATATCTCGAAAATAAGAAGTCAGCACCAACTGCTGAGTCGGCAACAGATATTTCAGCGGCAGAACCAGCACAACAAAAAGCAGTTGAGAAACCACAGGCTGCTCCAGTCATTGGAAGTGATGGTGATGAGATTATCGAGATGACCAGAATGGGTAAATTGATTGCGCATCATATGGTGGAATCGGTTCAAAGGTCGGCTCACGTACAAAGTTTTATTGAGGCCGATGTCACCAATATTTGGAACTGGCGCAATAAGCATAAAAATGAATTTGCAAAACGTGAAGGCGAAAGTTTAACGTTTACACCAATTTTCATGGAAGCCGTTGCAAAGGCACTTCGCGATTTTCCAATGATGAACATTTCGCTTCAAGATGATAAAATTATCAAAAAGAAACATATTAATTTAGGTATGGCTGCGGCGCTTCCTGATGGCAATCTTATTGTGCCTGTTATTAAGGATGCCGACCAGTTAAACCTTCTAGGGATGACCAAAAAGGTTAATGATTTGGCCAACAGAGCGCGTTTGGGGCAATTGAAACCAGACGATATTCAAGGCGGAACCTATACCGTGACCAATGTTGGTACTTTTGGAAGTATCATGGGCACGCCAATTATCAATCAGCCACAAGTAGGAATATTGGCACTTGGCGCGATCCGAAAAGTTCCAGCCGTTGTAGAAACGCCTCAAGGCGATTTTATAGGCATCCGTTACAGAATGTTCTTATCCCATTCTTATGACCATCGTGTGGTCAATGGGGCGCTGGGTGGGCAGTTTGTAAAAGCCGTCAAGGATTATTTGGAAGGCTGGGATACGAAAAGAGAGATATAATATATCGATTAGTCCTGACAGATTTTTCGAAACTTGTCAGGGCTCTTATAAAACCTAAACAATTCATAAACCTAACCTTAACCTAGTTAGGTTTTTCTATTTTTGCATATAAAATTATTGCTAGTCCACAGCTTTAGCGAAGACAGGAAAAGTAAGCAACAACAAATAGCTCAACAACAAATAATAATATATAACAATGACGCTCAATCTTACCAAACCCATTTGTTTTTTTGATCTTGAAACCACAGGTATTAATATCACTACCGATCGCATCGTGGAAATTGCCGTAATAAAGGTTTTTCCGAATGGTAATGAAGAGCGGAAAACCTGGTTAGTCAATCCAGAAATGCAAATACCTGCTGAGGTTACGGCAATCCACGGAATTTCTGACGCTGATGTTGCTGACAAGCCAACCTTTAAAGAGTTGGCAAAAGAGATTTACACTATGGTAAAGGATTCAGATTTGGCAGGGTTTAATTCTGACCGATTTGACATTCCATTACTAGCGGAAGAAATGTTGCGTGCTGGTGTTGATTTTGATATGAAAGGTCGCGTAGCTGTTGACGTGCAAACCATTTTTCACAAGATGGAGCAGCGCACTTTAGCTGCCGCCTATAAATTTTATTGCGATAAAACTCTGGATGATGCCCATAGTGCTGCTGCAGATACTGAAGCCACTTATGAGGTTTTGAAAGCTCAAATAGCAAGATATGAGGAATTGGAAAACGATACCAAGTTTTTGGCAGAATTCAGTTCGCGAAAAAAGTTCGCTGATTTTGCCGGATTTATCACTTTCAATAAATATAATGAAGAATGTTTCTCTTTCGGGAAACATAAAGGAAAAAGGGTAGAAGACGTATTAAATGAGGAGCCTGGATATTTTGGATGGTTGCTCAATGCTGATTTTCCATTATATACCAAAAAAGTGTTGACGGCAATTAAGTTGAGAAATTTTAATAATAAACTGGCATAATTAAATCGGCAGTTTTCAGTCAGCAGTCAGGATTCGAATCTGAGCGGTTGAAGTTTGTTTAGTTTTTCTCTGTGTGACTTTGTGATGTTCCGACCATCTCAGTGCAATAATCTGAGAGAATTTCTGCTTCATTTTGTCCATCAAACAATATAAAAAATAATAATAAAAAACAATCAATACAGCGTGAAAATCATCTGCATAGGCCGTAATTATACGGATCATATTAAGGAGTTGGCTAATGAAAAACCAACAGATCCGGTTATATTCTTAAAGCCTGATACGGCAATCTTATTGAAAAAGCAGCCTTTTTTTATTCCCGAGTTTTCTAATGATGTGCATCATGAAGTAGAAATTTTGGTCAAGATCTCTAAGGTTGGAAAACATATCGATAAAAAATTCGCACATAAATATTATGATGAAATCGGTCTGGGCATCGACTTTACAGCGCGCGATTTGCAACAGCAATTAAAAGAAAAGGGTTTGCCTTGGGAAAAAGCTAAGGCCTTTGATGGCGCTGCAGTGGTTGGTAAATGGTTGCCAAAATCCAATTTCGAGTCGGTTGATGCCATTAATTTTTCCTTATAAAAAAACGGAACTATTGTACAGCAAGGTAATACAAGTCTTATGCTTTGGAAAATTGACGAAGTTATAGAATATGTGTCAAAATATTTCACTTTAAAGATCGGAGACATTATCTTTACGGGGACGCCATCAGGAGTTGCTAAAGTAGAAGCGAATGATGAACTTAGGGGATTGATTGAAAATAACGAGATGTTTAAATTAACAATCAAGTAAATGGAAGTAAACTATAAACTTTATCGTGTTCGCGAATTAGCAGATGGGGATGAGGATTTTGTATTGGCTATTGCTGCGGCATTTTTGGAAGAAGTTCCTGAAGATGCGGCACGTCTTAAAAAAGCCGTTGCAGAAGCAGATTTTTATACAACATATCAGGCCGCTCACAAAATGAAGCCCACCATCGATTTGTTTGAACTTGGTGTTTTGGACGATTTGATTATCGTTCAGGATTGGGGAAAAGACGAGAAAGTAAATGAAGACGTTTCTAATCAATTGAAAACCGTTTTGGATGCCGTAGAAAGAGCTGTTGAAGAAATAAGAAGTGATTTTAATCTCTGATGTTAGCCGAAATTATAACTATTGGTGATGAAATTCTTATTGGTCAAATAGTTGATACCAATTCGGCATTTATCGCCAAACAACTCAATAAAATAGGAGTTTCTGTCTATCAAATCACATCCGTCCAGGATGATGAAACGCATATCCTAAAAGCTTTTAAAGAAGCCGAAGAAAACGCCAATATCATCATAATTACTGGCGGTTTAGGGCCAACCAAAGACGATATCACCAAAAAAACCATTGCCAAGTATTTTGACGATACGCTGGTCAGAAATGAATCGGTTACAGAAAATGTCAAACGTATCTGGGGAGATTTTGTGGTTAAAACACCCACGCAAATCAATTTAGATCAAGCTTTGGTGCCTTCAAAAGCCGAAGTTTTGATGAACATGCACGGGAGTGCTCCAGGGATGTGGCTCGAGAAGAATGGTACAATATTCATTTCGCTGCCAGGGGTGCCTTATGAAATGAAGGGATTGATTGATGATGCAGTGATTCCTAAACTCGTAAAACGATTTCAGTTTCCATACATCCAACATGAAACCTTATTGACCTATGGTCTTGGGGAAAGTGCTTTGGCAGAGCGTATCGAAGCTTGGGAGGATAATTTGCCTCCCTATATTAAATTAGCTTATTTACCGAGTTTAGGAAGAGTGCGTTTGCGTCTTTCTGGCAAGTCCATGGACAAACAATTAATTCAGAAGGAAATAAAACATCAAATTGAATTGTTGTTACCACAAATTCAAGACATCTTTGTAGGTTTTGAAAGTGCCGAATCCCTTGAAGCCGTTATTGGTCAACAATTGATTGCTCGGGGTAAAACTGTGGCCACGGCCGAAAGCTGCACAGGCGGTAAAATAGCTGAATCCTTTACTGCAATTGCCGGTGCATCGCAGTATTTTAAAGGAAGTGTTGTCAGTTATGCCACGCAATCAAAAATTGATGTGCTGAAAATTGATGCGCAATTGATCAAGGAATTTTCCGTGGTCAGTAGTCAAGTGGCAGAGGCAATGGCCAAATCAGCCCTCAAATTATTCAATACGGACTATGCTATTGCAACAACAGGTAATGCAGGGCCAACCAAGGGAGATGCTGATGCTGAGGTAGGAACGGTGTTTATTGCAATTGCTACAAAGGACAACGTATGGTCAGATCGCTTTACGTTTGGTAATCATCGCAACAAAGTCATAAACAGGGCTACGACCAAGGCCTTTGAAATGCTGGAAAAAGAAATATTAAAAAAGTAACAATTTTAGTTTGTAGGTGTTATAAAGTTTTACTAAATTTGCAAACTGTTTTAAATAACATAATTAAAGTTAGAAAGAATGTCAAGAGTTTGTGAACTTACTGGAAAAAAAGCGATGGTTGGAAACAACGTATCTCACGCTATGAATAAAACGAAGCGTAAATTTGATGCAAATTTGATCAAAAAACGTTTTTACATTCCTGAGGAGGATAAATGGGTAACTTTAAAAGTTTCTACATCAGCGTTAAAAACCATCAATAAAATTGGAATTGCTGCTGCACTTAAGGAAGCGAAATCTAAAGGATTTTTAAAATAATAGCCACAAGCTAAAAAGTTAAGATAATGGCAAAGAAAGGTAATAGAATACAAGTCATATTAGAGTGTACTGAGCACAAGGAGTCTGGTCAACCAGGAACTTCGCGTTACATCACCACGAAAAACAAAAAGAATACGCCAGACAGAATGGAGATTAAGAAATTTAATCCTATCCTTAAGCGTATGACAGTTCATAAAGAGATAAAATAATTAAGTCATGGCAAAGAAATCAGTAGCATCGTTACAAACAGGATCAAAAAGATTAACCAAAGCTATTAAAATGGTTAGATCTCCAAAAACAGGCGCTTACCAGTTCGTTGAAACTGTGACTTCTCCTGAATTTGTTGACGAATTCTTAAAGAAAAAATAAATATATACACTATATTTTTTAAAAACTGCTTTCATTTGAAAGCAGTTTTTTTATGTTTATATTTGATTGTTACAAGGATTTGAT
>JBARDR010000579.1:0-4700 GCA_049795335.1 Gelidibacter sp.
GCTTAATATCAAACTGTTTATCATGAAAAGCCTTACTTATTTGTCTTTGTTCCTGCTGTTGTTTTTAGGGTGTAAAGACGAAAAAAACACTACTAATTCTGATCAGAATCTATTGCAAGAAAACGTAAACAAAGACGCTCTTGCCTCTAAAAAAATCAACGAATTTGCTATTGTCATTCACGGCGGTGCAGGCACAATTTTGAAAAAAAATATGACACCAGATGATGAGGCCGCTTATAACGCAATATTGGAGGAAGCGATCCGAGTAGGTTATGAGATTCTTAAAAATGGAGGTTCAAGTTTAGATGCCGTCGAAAAAACGGTTAACGTTTTAGAAAATTCGCCACTATTTAATGCCGGAAAAGGGGCCGTGTTTACTAATGAAGGTAAAAACGAGCTGGACGCTTCTATCATGGATGGCAAAACTCTGAATGCGGGTGCTTCAGCAAGTACAACTACCGTAAAAAATCCGATTAATTTGGCAAGAGCTGTGATGGAGAATTCTCCTCATGTGATGCTCTCTGGAAAAGGTGCAGAGCAGTTTGCAAAAGAACAGGGTTTGGAACTTGTTGATCCTTCCTATTTTTATACTGAAAGCCGTTTCAAGGCTTTGCAAAGAGTAAAGGCTGCGGAAGAAAATGAGGCCACCCGAGATAAAGCGGCATTTTACGATCCAACGATTAAAGATTCAAAATTTGGCACTGTTGGATGTGTTGCTTTGGATAAAGACGGAAATCTTGCTGCGGGAACATCCACTGGAGGCATGACCAATAAACGTTGGGGACGCATTGGCGATGCGCCAATTATCGGTGCGGGAACCTATGCCAATAATGCCACCTGTGCCGTGAGCAGTACCGGTTGGGGTGAATATTTTATTCGGGCTATGGTAGCTCATGATATTTCTGCATTAATGGACTATAAAGGTTTGACATTGCAGGAGGCTGCGAGGGAGATTATCCAGAAAAAAGTGCCTGATTTAGGGGGCGATGGTGGTATCGTTGCCGTCGATAAGAACGGAAATATGGTCATGGAATTCAATACCGAAGGCATGTATCGCGCATCAATGGACGCATCAGGAAATTTAAATATCGGTATTTATAAAGATTAATTTTTACAGAATTTTCCTATATTTCGACTGCCTTAATTCTAAAAACCCCAAATAACACCCTGAATACGATGTCTTTAAAAAATATTTTTACCTCTGCATTGCTAGTGCTCCTTTTAGTTTCTTGTAAAAAGGAAGACAGCTCCAAGGAAGAAACTGATAATCTTTTTAAGTTTAGAGATTATATCAGTTATACCACATTTGGAAGGATGTCAATTACCGATCCGATCATCATCAACTTAAGGAAAGATGTGGAAGGTTGGGAGATTGGTAAGGAGCTTAAAGATAATATTGTAAAAATAGAGCCTAAAGTTTCAGGAAAATTATGGGTAGAAAATGCACATGCCTTAGTTTTTAAACCAGACGAATCCCTTCAACCAGATACAGAATATACAGTTACGATTCGATTGGACAAAATTTATAAAAATCAACCTAAAGAATTTGGATCCTATACGTTTCAATTTAAGACGATTGCGCCCAATTTTAATGTGGTCACCAATTACCTGCAATCTTATAGTAAAAACTGGCAATATCTGGAAGCGGTATTAAAATCCGCCGACGTGATCGATATTAAAGATGCCAAACAACTTGTGGAAGCCACTCAAAACGGTAAAAAACTCAAGTTGCAATGGAACGAATCTGTAGGAAAGTCCAAGGTTTTCGAGTTTAAAGTAGATAGTATAAATCGCCTTATTGACGATAGCGAAATTCTTATCAAATGGAATGGAAAGGCCATTAAATCTACTAATTCGGGCGTGAACAAAGTGATGATTCCTGGAGTTAACAACTTTACCATTGTCCATTTAGAAGTCGTTCAAAACCCAGAGCAGTTTTTGTCCATCAATTTTTCTGATCCTTTAAAAAAACGGCAGAATTTTGATGGTTTGATTACCATTCAAAATTCTAAAAACCCGAAATTTATTGTCGATGGCAACGTTCTGAAAGTATATCCAAATTCAAGGTTGGTGGGCGATGTTTTGGTGGATATTTTTCAAGGCATTACCAATACCGACGGATTCAAGCTCAAAGAACGATTTTCTGAAACCATTTCTTTTGAAGAATTAAAACCACAAGTTCGGTTGATTAGCAATGGGACGATTTTACCGAATTCAGAGGAGTTGAAATTCAACTTTGAGGCCGTTAATTTGAAGTCCGTAGACGTTCGCATCATTAAAATTTTTGAAGATAATGTATTGCAATTTCTTCAGGACAATAATTTTCAAAATACAAATGAATATGCCCTAAAACGCGTTGGAAGACGGATTGCAAAACAAACCATTACACTCCAAAATGATGGAGTAGAAAATGATGGGCGATGGAAAGCCTACAGCATTGATTTATCTAGGTTTTTCAAAGCTGATGCTGGGGCCATTTATCGCGTAGAATTGAGTATTAAAAAGGAATATTCACTATTTAATTGTGATAATTATACCAATGTCGAAAATTCGGAGGTCGATTATTATAATGACTATTACGACGGCAATTATTACGACGGCAATTACAACGAGAGCACCACTGAAGATGAGGATTTACGCGAGGAAGAATATTGGGACAATTTAATCTACAGCTACAAAAATTACAGTTACAATTGGAATGAGCAGAACAATCCTTGTCATGATGCGTATTATAATGAAGAGCGTGTCGTGTCACAAAACCTATTGGCTTCAAATTTAGGTGTGATTGCTAAACAAGGCGCCAATAACTCATATTATTTTGCCGTCTCTAACATTTTGGATGCCAAACCAGAAGCAGGGGCAATGGTTAGATTGTTTAATTTTCAACAACAAGAAATCGGAAAGGCCACAACCGATAGTGAAGGCTTGGTCAGTATAAAAATTGATAAACTCGCCATTTTTGCCATTGTCACTAAAGGGAAAAATACAACCTATATTAAATTGGATGATGGCAATTCATTGTCCTTAAGCAAATTTGACGTTTCGGGTAATAGTTTGCAACGCGGGCTTAAGGGTTATATTTATGGTGAACGTGGCGTTTGGCGTCCAGGAGATTCATTATTCCTGACCTTTATGTTGAATGATCATGATAATAAATTACCAAAAGGACATCCTGTTAAAATGGAAGTTAGCGATCCGAATGGTAAACTCGTTTACAAGAATATCAGTACGGAAGGCCTTAATAATTTCTACCGATTTATCGTGCCAACCGATACGGAAGACAAAACCGGAAGTTATAGTGCCAAGGTTTCAGTAGGTGGCGCTTCATTTTATAAAAGCTTACGGATAGAAACCGTTAAGCCTAACCGCCTAAAAATTAAGATTGATTTTGAAGATGAGGTGTTGGTCAATAATGAGCCTTTAAAAGGCACTTTGGATGTCAAATGGCTGCATGGTGGAGCCGCTAAAAACTTAAAAGCTGAAATAAAAGCGAAATTTAGTACCTCTTACGAAGGTTTCAAAAACTATAAGGATTATGAGTTTGTCGATCCGACACGTTCATTTTCTTCAGAAGAAATGACTGTTTTTGAAGGTGCTTTAAATGAAGATGGCATAGCGAAAATCAACACATCGTTGAACATTGGCAAAAATGCTCCAGGACTATTAAACGTCCAGTTTTTAGTTAGGGCTTTTGAGAATGGCGGCGATTTTTCACTCGATGCCTTTACAAAAACCTATGCACCTTACAGTTCATTTGTCGGCTTGAAATCGCCAGAAGGCAATCGCTATGGTTCTTTTTTCACAGACCAAAATCAAACTTTTGATGTGGTTACCGTTGATGCGAAAGGTAATCCTGTAAAACGTGAGAATCTGGAAGTCAAAGTCTATAAAATTGAATGGCGCTGGTGGTGGAATTCCTCTTATGATAATCTGTCGAGCTATGTGTCCAGCAGTTATCACAAGCCTTATTTGGATAAAAAAGTTATGACCGATGCTAATGGAAAAGGGAAATTCACGCTCAACATTCCTGAAAATGAACGAGGCCGTTATTTGATCAGAGTTATAGATCCACAAAGCGGACATGCGACTGGTAGAACGGCTTATTTCTATAAGAATTGGTATGAAAACACACCTTCTGGAGATAAAGAAGCGGCAAAAATGTTGGTCTTTTCGGCCGATAAAGAAAACTATAATGTTGGCCAATCTGCGAAAATCACATTCCCATCAGGAACCGAGGGTAGAGCGCTGGTGAGTATTGAAAATGGCTCTGACGTGTTGTCCTATAAATGGGTCATGACCACTCAAGGTGAAACGACGGTAAAAATCCCGATTACTCCAGAAATGGCGCCTAACGTGTTTGTGAATATCTCGCTATTACAGCCTCACGCTACCACAGCAAATGATTTACCAATTCGTCTGTATGGCGTGATTCCGATTATGGTCGAAAATCCAGCCACAAAATTATATCCGGAAATTAAAATGCCCGATGTGCTGCAACCTGAGCAAGAGTATAAAATTGAAGTCAGCGAGAAGAATAAAAAAGCAATGACTTACACGATAGCCATTGTAGAAGAAGGCCTCTTGGATTTGACCCGTTTTAAAACTCCAAATGCGTGGGATGAATTTTATGCGCGCGAATCGTTGGGTGTAAAAACTTGGGATATTTTTGATGATGTCATTGGTGCATATAGTGGCAGTAT
>JBARDR010000580.1:0-8496 GCA_049795335.1 Gelidibacter sp.
GTTTAGGAAGTGAGTATTTTTCGCATTTCTTCTCTGAACTCACCGGGGGTTTGTTCAGTCTTTTTCTTGAAGACATTAGAGAAATAAGAGTTTTCCTTATAACCCAATTCGTATGCAATTTCCGAAATGGTTTTGTCGGTTGTGGTCAATAGGTTTTTTGCTTCAATCAGTTTTCGCATTTCAACGATTTCGGAAACACTTTGCTGTAGTATTTTTTGGCAAATTAAATTTAGATTACGACTGCTCATAAAAAGTTTTTCTGAATAAAAATCCAAACCTAATGGGCGACGAAAATTTTCTTCTAGTATAGTGAGAAAATTTGTAAATGTTTCACTTTGGTTGGTAGAGGTAGGGTTCGCATCTTGCTTGTATTTTTCAGACAACACTATGGCAATGACCGCATTTAGTAAATGGCGGATGAGCGAAAAATCGGGATTTGACTTGGATAACTCCTCATGCATCATCTCTGTGAGCAGCGGAATACGGCCACTTTTTCTATCCAATGGCCAAAATACATTGGCTTTATTATGGAAAACGGTATATAGCTGAAAGATGGTTTCGGCTGCGAACTCACTAGCAAACCGAATTACCCAAACATCACATTTTCCATCTTTTGGAATTGGCTTCACCCTATGCATCTTGCCTTTGGTAATAAAACATACATAGGGAGCTTCAAAGATTGTTGACTCAAAATCAATAAAATGTTCAATATAACCCTCCATCCCGATAAGTATTTCCTCAAAATCATGAGTATGTGGCGTATTGGGTTCACTGGCAATTTTTTGGGCTTCCTGTGCGTCAACTCTGTATACTTGGAATAGTTTGTTCATTTTTTGGATGACATCTTTTTATGTTGCAGCTACCTCCTTATATAAATATGAATATACGCATTTATAACTCAAAATTATAAGATTTCCCGATCTCTTTAATAATCATCTTAATCTCTAAAAACTGAAATAAAACACTCTTGATAATTTGCATAATAGATGTTGACATTTCTTTCATAACGGTAATGATTTTGGATTGATTATAAAATGACTGATGCAATACGCTCAATATTAGTGAAATAGTAAATATAGCGACGTTCATATTCATTACTCAAAAACCCCATTTCCAATAATAAGGAAGGGTAAAATCGGAATTCCATTTAAGGATTTGATGCAGCTTTCGATATTTTTATAATTTCCGAAAGCTTTTAGATCTACGCACCCCGCAGTCCAGCTTTTTTTTGCCGGCAAAATAACCAGCAATTGGAACTTGAACGGACTGCAAAACCAGGCTCGTACCTCGCTCTTTTGTATAAGTCCTCAACAATTCCAAATATTGAAGATGTATCGGCAACAAAAAAAGAGGTAACAGAGGGCCTATGGAAAGTAAATCTAAAATGAAGCTTATGAAATCTTACAAAAACTTCAAAAATGAAGCGGCACGAACAAAAACAAAAAAGGAAAACGCTCCAGATATAATAAGTAAATCACCTCAAAAAAACATAACAATAAACTGTTTGAATAGTTCAGACAGCAATTTTAATGAATTCTTAAGTGTTTTATTATGAGCGCTTTAAAAGCTCGTGTAGTTGATCGAACCGTTGGACAAGAGCCATTAAAAGCCTTGAAAGCAGTAAAAAAGTTGCGCGCTTTGCATTGGCGACAAACGAGTATTATAGGATACCATAGGCGAAAAGCCAGCTGAAACCAATTCGCCTGATTGTAGCTTGGGCCAAACGGACAAAATCATCGAGAGGTATGCCCGAAAAGGCAAGGGAATCAGGGTAGCGGGATTATTGAAATTCCGAAGCCATGAAGATAAAGATTGTATCAAAAGATATATTAACAAAGTGGAAGCCAAAGAAATTCTATTAGTCGGGTGCTAATGAATTCTATAGTGTTAAGCAAAATTTGAGAAGTCTAATTTTTTATTTTAACTTAGACTTAAAATTCGTCATTAGTAACAAAATCCGATGAACATTCTTTAATATGGGTATAATCAATTATCATAATTTGGAAGATTCAGAATTGTTTATATTCGATCAATATATTATCAATCAGGTAAAGGAAGGTGTTGTTATTGACGCAAAATTTAATGATACCTTGAACGCGTATATTCAAAAATATTTCAGTGGAAAAAAGATGGTGTACATTTCCAATAGAGCAAAATCCTATTCGGTAAACCCACTGGTTATTTCTGAAATTGGAAAAATCCCCAATTTGATTGCGGTTGCAATGATTCCAGATAATGAAGTAATGAGAAAGAGCGCTGAATTTGAAAAAGAGTTTTACAACAAACCTTATAAAATTTTCGATTGTTTATCTGATGCAATTTTTTGGGTACATAAAATAATTAGAGAAACAAATGCTGATGATTGATTTACAGATAAAAAAAATGCCGAACACCATCGTCAAAAACATGTTTAACCACAAAGCCACCAGAGAAATAACTGAGCATAGTGTAGATAGCCCGCTTCCTATTGAAAAAAAATCAAACAGTTTTATTAGGAATGAAAATATTTAAAGGATTGTGATGTGGTGCAGGAGTCTCCATTAAATCAAGCTCCATCGGCATATAATATGAGAACTATGCACCTGGATAATTTATTTGCAACGCTTTTGATTATTGGTTTAACCAGCTGTATTTTCAATGGCATCTATAGGATAAGGAGATATTGCAACGGGGTGGGATGGAGGAGGTGATTTTTCTATCATCATTGTGAAGAAAAAACAGTATGATTGATATAATGTGTAACTTATGGAGGTGTAAGTCGTTGTGGCTATGCATGTGTTAAAGAGGACTACAGACCAATGAAGAATTAGGCTTGGCATTGGAACCAAATTAAAGCCTTATTTTATATAACGATAGTCAGAATTTCAGTGCGACATTCAATACAGTAAATGTCAACTTTGCAGATTCAATAGCCTTTAAGAACTAACGCTTATCGATACTTGAAAAAACCAAATCATTTAAAAATTCAACAATTTCAGTCTCTTTATCTTTTTTGCTAAAATCGGTAAGGGATGAAAGATTATGCATAAAGAAGTTTTGAAAGTGTGCTATTTCAACAATCGTAGAAGCTAAGGATTTAGGAAATTTGTAATTAGGATTGTATTCTAAAATAACATTACCGATCAAAGTACATAAATCCTTATACGGTTGAAAAAAATGTAATTTGTTATTTTCCGCAACTTGCTTAGTTAAATAAGCTTTGGAACTTTCAGCGACAATCACAGGGTGAAGCAAACTTTCATCAATATAACTCGTCTGTTTATCATCCTCAATTGGAGATGATAACAAGTTTATTATTTTATGTAGCTTAATTTTAGGGACTTCTATGTTATTGGTTTGAAAACCGATTTGAAACCCAATCCACCCAAAATACCACGCAGTAATGTAAATCAATAATTTATGTTTATTTTCAAAGTAACGATAAATTCCTGCTTCTGTCGAACCAATATCTTCAGCAAGTTTTTTAAAATTGAAGGCTTCAAATCCTAACTTATAAATTAGCTCAACACTGTGCTTCAGAATTTTTCTTCCTAACTCTGTATCTTCAGGATTGCGAAGGTATAAACCTTCATTCATTTTTATTTTGAACTGATATTCCATAGTTATTGTCACTTTCCTGAAAAATTTAAACAAAGCTACGGAAAAAATTTTTACATTTTTATGATAGCATTACTTCCATATAAAATAGTTTAACTATTTTTGCCAATCTAAAAACTAAAACTGATAAATGGATGTCATATTAGAATCCCTTCAACACCTATTAGAGCCTGATTGGATTATGGAAAATGGAGGATTATATTTAGTCTTGCTGATTTTATTTATTGAAACAGGGATAATAATTGGTTTTTTTTTACCAGGTGATCCTCTTTTGTTTGTTTCTGGAATGGTAATCGCTTCTGCCACTGACGGCCCATATCCTTTCAACAATCAACTCCTTAACCTATCTTTTTGGATGGCGTTATTTGCAGGCGCAACAATTTTCGGAAACTTCTTCGGGTATTGGTTCGGCTATAAATTCAAACACATTGTAAACAGGAAAGAAGATACTTGGTTTTTGAAAAGAAGCATATCCAAACAGCCCACGATTTTTATGAGAAAAGAGGTGGCTTTGCTATAGCTATCGCACGTTTTTTACCCATAGTAAGAACTTTTGCTCCAATTATTGCGGGAACAGTAGAGATGAACTTTAAAAAATTTGCCATCTACAATGTTATCGGAGCAATTGTTTGGGTAGGAAGTATTACTTCATTAGGCTATGTTTTAGGAAATAATATTTGGGTTAAAAGTAACTTAGAATATATTTTGATAGGCTTGGTACTAATCGTAACAACACCCGTAATCATCAAACTATTCATTAATAATAAAGGAAAAAATTGAACACAAAAAACAGAAAATTATGAAATGTCCAAATTGTAATGTTGCCTTAGTAATGGCAGACCGTAACGGAATTGAAATTGATTACTGTCCCGAATGTCGTGGAATTTGGTTAGACCGGGGAGAACTCGACAAAATTATCGAACGCTCCGTTCAGCAGCCAGCCACGCTTCAGAGAAACAGCTATTCCGATAAAGAACGTTATTATTCCGAAAAAGATAATTACCATAAAAGGAAAAAGGGATTCTTAGGCGATTTATTTGATTTTTAAACAAGTAACAATCATTTTTATAAAGTAACTTATGATAGTTTGGATAGTATTTATTGTAATAGTAGTGTTTGCCTTAATTTTGGACTTAGGTGTATTTAACCGTAGCCCTCACGAAATAAAAACAAAAGAGGCGGCAATATGGACGAGTGTTTGGGTAACCTGTGCGCTGCTTTTTTCGGGTATAATTTATCTTTCATTTCAGAATAATTGGATTGACAACCCAACCGATTTAACAGCGACAGACGCCGTGTTAAAATATATTACGGGGTATTTAATTGAACTCTCCTTGAGTGTTGATAATATTTTTATTATTGCACTCATCTTTTCATCCTTTGCTATACCTAAGAAATATCAGCACGAGGTTCTCTTTTATGGCGTTTTGGGTGCCATAGTTTTTAGAGCCTTGATGATTGTTTTTGGAGTAGCTCTGATTACAAAGTTTAGTTGGATGATTTATGTTTTTGGAGTGTTCTTAATTTTAACGGCGCTTAAAATGTTATTCAGCCATGGCAAACAAAAGGACCCACACGATTTTAGAATTTATAAGTGGATTGCAAAACTTTATCCAGTTACAAAAACAGTTGAAGGTGATAAGTTTTTTATTTTAAAGAATGGAGTGAAACATGCTACACCATTATTTGTAGCGCTAATAATAATAGAGCTAACCGATGTCTTTTTTGCTATTGACAGCATTCCTGCAATTTTAGCCATTACCGCAGATCCATTTATCGTTTTCAGCTCTAACATTCTTGCCGTTATGGGATTAAGGTCTATGTTCTTTTTAGTTGTGGGCATGTTAGATAAATTCAAGTACATCAATTATAGTTTAGTCGTTATTTTAGCATTTGTTGGGGTTAAAATGATAATTTCTCATCACGTAGCAATTCCTGAATGGATATCACTTGGCGTAATAATAGTCGCATTAGCTGGAGGGATTATAGCTTCTAAGCTAATTAAAAAGGTAGAAATTGAATAAGAATTGCAGGCATTCGAACAGACGGCTCCGTCCATAAATGAACGGAGTACGTCTTTCACACATCCAGCTGTAGCTATCTTCTAACTTGAAATGAGCAAAGTCGAAATTTTCTCATTTTAATTTTAGAAAGATTAGGGTTCAGTCCCGCCTGCGATCTCCAACATATTCATCGGCCAGGTATAAATGGCGGGTGGAAACTTGTTACTTATAGCTCTATTTTTAGAAGGCAACGAAATGGCCGTAAATAGATAAAACTAGAAGCTAAAATTATGTGAGCCGATTATTTGGCTTAATCGGCTCATTGCATAAAGGAAACCCCAAAAGCTCCATTTCATCATATTCATTTTCAATCCAACTGCTGTTTAGTTTTGGGAACTTGAATTCCTAATTTTGGATTTTAAACAACTTTGACTGGCATTCAATTTAAAAATAGCCTGCGAGAGTAACTCTGTTTTGGAATGTTTTGTAAACCGAAAGGCGCCAATCCGTGTTAAAATGGTTAACTGTTCTATACTTATCTTAATTCTGTATATAAAGTCATCCAACGATTTGTACAACCCAGGCCACTGGCGTTTTGAAAAAACCGCGGTATAACTCTCTAAATTCTTCAGGTGGCCAAAACCCAGATAAATGGATGTGTCAATCAGCCTATTTAGATGCTCACGGTTATTGATGCACGGCGAGCAAATGGTGTCGCCTTGTTTATGTGATTCTTGTAAAGAATGTTTCACCCTATAAAAGCCACCGCTTTTGTTCAGCATCGCAGTCATGAACTCTAACTAGTAGCATTTTAAAAACAAGCTCTGATAACTCTCTAGAGCCTAAGATGCAGAATGACCTTTAGCAAAGGCTTAACCAGCAAACTCTTGATTGGGTTCCACACTTCGAATATCCACCCATCACTAACCACTTTTTTCCTGCATAAGAAATGTATTTTTGGCTTTATATTATTCCAACAAGCTTTCGGAGAAATATGGATTTACAAACAATATTTGAAAACAAAATAACGTCTTACAATACCTAAGATTGGACTCGGCGATAAGTTATAGATGAATCCTGTGTTGACAAATCCGGTTGACATAGATGTGTTGGAAATAAGAGTGGCAGCAAGATAATGGGCCGTAATTATCTGGAATATTTCTTGTCAAGTGAATGCCTTAAGTTAACCCTGGAGGTTATATTTAAATCAGAAGAGAAAGCAGGATTGGTCCAGAGTATCAAAAATTAAATCGATAAATTCGGAATGACAAATGAAGCACTAAATGCCACATCTGAATCAAATTATAGCCTCATTTCTATAACATTAATCCGAAGTTGAAAAAAATTTTGCTGATTTTTTTTTATATTTAATAACAAAAAACTACAAAAAATGAAAAGTACAATAACTAAATTGTGGATAGTGATAATTTTGACTTCAATCACTTTGAATATTAACGCACAGAACAGAAAAATTGCAAAAGAACTAATTCCGGAACAGATCAACTCTTATATTGGGACCTATTTCCCAAAAAATGCAGTGCTTAAGGCATCCTTCGATAACCACCCCGTTTATAAAAAATATAAGATAGCTTTAACGGACAAAGTTTCTTTAGAGTTCAGCCCAGATTATAAAATAAAAGAAATTAAGTCAAAATCTAAACTTCCGGATGAGGTAATTCCGGTTAAAATTCTCGAATATGTAAAATCAAATTACCCAAACAATGTAATTACAGATTGGGAATTAGATGACGGTAACCAAAAAATAGAACTTGATGATGGCGTTGAAATAGAATTCACTCTAAAAGGACAGTTTATTAGGGCTGAAAATTGAAAAACATAATGACCTCAGCTTTATATTAAATTCAATAGTCAATTTAACGTGGGAAAGTAATGCCAGCTGCCAATACTAGTATAGCATATATCCTGCCCAATTTATAGATTTAAAATAAAAACTGTTGCCACTCTATTTCTTGCCCTGCGGTTTCTTTGGAGGTGAAATTCTGGTTTCTGATCTAGCATCTTTGTTATTTAGCCTACTACGATCTATTTTTATTCCTTTTGGTCTTTTATCTGTCATAATGCTTTGGTTTCTATATAAATTTGCCTTAAGCTTTATCTCTGTCATCTCCATGACCAAAAAAAAGTTATTTTAGAAACACAATGGTCAGAAAACAGAGGCTAGTGAGCTTTTTTATTTAGCAAAGATTGATTCTATTTGCAGAAATATTCGTAATCTTTGAGCAACGCAGTTAATCCGAACGATACATCTAATAAAACCCAAGCCTCAACACTTTCGGGTTTGCATGAAACAATATACCTTAAAAACCTCCCTCAGTACATTCTAAAAAGATTTATCTTTATCATCTAAAAATTAGCAGAAAGCTTTTTATAAATTCACACAGTTCGTGAAGGTTCTATGAAAATTTAATTTTTATAAATCTGTTACATTTTTAAATAAGCGAAGGTTGTAAAACATCTTCCCTCGCCAGACGCAAAAAGCCATTGGTATCCAAAAAGCAGAATGAAAAACGAGCAAACAGCCATAAGAACTACTTATTTCAGTATCATTGGAAATACTCTTTTAGCTATAATAAAAGGACTTGCGGGATTTTTTGGTAATTCTTATGCTCTAATTGCCGATGCCATTGAATCGACAACAGATATTTTTGCTTCACTACTAGTTTTAATAGGTTTTAAATATGCCAAACGGCCAGCGGATGAGAATCACCCTTATGGACATGGGAAAATAGAACCGTTAATTACCTTTGCTGTGGTTGCCTTTCTTGTTGTTTCTGCAACAATAATCGCCTATACGAGTATTCAAAATATTCATACGCCTCATGAAACCCCAGAATCTTGGACTTTGATTGTGTTAGGGCTTATCATTGTTTGGAAG
>JBARDR010000581.1:0-2030 GCA_049795335.1 Gelidibacter sp.
GAGGAAGGTAGTGGCAAAGTGCAACCTTTAGAACCTGTCAAGTCTGAACCCAAAGAAGTTGTTACGGAGCCCGTTGTTAAGGAAACAAAAGTTGAAGAAACAAAAGCGGAGCCTAAAAAATCAGAACAACCTGCCGAAAAAGTTTTGACAGCCGACAATGCAGAAGCCATTGCAATGAAAAAGCAAAAGGAAGCTGCAGATGCCAAGGCAAAAGCTGATGCCAATGCGAAGGCAGAGGTGGAACGTGCAGAAAAAGCCAAAGAAGCAGCCGAAGCGAAAAAGAGGCAAGAAGAAGCTGATAAGAAAGCAAAACTTGATGCGTTGATTGGCGGTGTTAAAAAATCAGATGGAAAAGCCTCTGGCGGTGAAGGTGACGACAATAAGCCAGGAGACAAAGGGCAATTGGATGGCGACCCTTATGCCCCAAGTTACTTTGGTCAGCCAGGTACAGGAAGTGGGGGTAGTGGAACTGGCTATGGTTTGAGAGGTAGAGGCACACCTTCTAATGGTAAAGTAGTTCCTGATTGTTACGAGGAAGGCCGCGTTGTGGTTGAAATTCATGTTAATAGAGATGGCCGGGTCGTCAATGCTATTCCTGGCAAAAAAGGAACCACAGGAAATATATGTTTATATGAAGCCGCTCGAAAAACAGCATTAACTTACAAATGGCCAGCAGACCCTAAAGCACCATCTACCCAAATAGGTTTTGTGAAAATCGATTTTAGCGTTACCCAATAAAATGACTTATCAAGATACTGTCAACTGGATGTTCAATCAGTTACCAATGTATCAAAATCAAGGTAAAACGGCTTACAAGGCTAACCTTGACAATACATTGCAGTTAGTAGAACATCTGCATCATCCCGAAAACAATTTTAGAAGCATTCATGTGGCTGGCACCAACGGAAAAGGTTCCACGAGTCATATGTTGGCGTCCATTTTACAGGAGGCTGGCTATAAGGTTGGACTTTATACCTCTCCACATCTAAAAGATTTCAGAGAGCGGATTAAAATCAATGGCAAAGAAGTGAGCGAAGCTTTTGTTGTGGATTTTATTCAAAAACATAGAACCTTTTTTGAAACCCATTCACTCTCCTTTTTTGAAATGACGGTGGGCATGGCGTTTGATTATTTTTCCAAGGAGAAAGTTGATATTGCGGTGGTGGAAGTGGGTATGGGCGGACGTTTGGATTCCACCAATATCATTACACCCGAAATATCCGTCATTACCAACATAGGATTGGACCATACCCAATTTTTAGGCACTACATTAGGAGCCATCGCTTTTGAAAAGGGCGGCATTATAAAATCTAATGTTCCGGTTGTAATAGGGGAGACTCAGCCAGAAACTCAGGCTATATTTATAGAAATTGCCAAGGAACGTCACGCCAACATTCAGTTCGCAGATCACCAGGAAGGTTTAAAACCCTATCACAGTGATTTAAAAGGCGATTATCAGATAAAAAATAAAAAGACGGTTCTTTCGACCATAGAAGTTCTTCGCCAGCGAGGATTTAAAATTTATGAGGAAGCCCTTGTTGAAGGTTTTAAAAATGTGATTAAGAACACGGGGTTACACGGACGATGGGAAGTTCTTCAGGAGCGGCCAAAAGTTATTTGTGACACGGGGCATAACAAAGAAGGACTACAATATGCCATGGCGCAATTGGCAAAAGAACGTTATGAACACCTCCACATGGTCTTTGGAGTGGTAAATGATAAGGACGTTTCAACTATTTTACCATTATTGCCCAAAGTAGCGACCTACTATTTTTGCAAACCGAATATCCCGAGAGGTTTTGACGCTAATGATTTAAAAAATATTTTCATTTCGAATGGATTTGTTGGAGAGTCATATCATAGTGTTGAAAAAGCCTTAAGTGCTGCGAAACAACATGCTACGAAATTAGATGTGATTTATGTTGGTGGCAGTACGTTTGTTGTTGCAGAAATTATTTAAAAATTTTTAATTTTTTTTCAAAAAAGCTTTTGAGATATCAAAAACTAAACTATATTTGCACACCCATAAC
>JBARDR010000582.1:0-3988 GCA_049795335.1 Gelidibacter sp.
ATCCTGGGCCGTCCATCATTTATGCCAGAACACGACGCGCAACTTTGGAGCTTTTTTCGTTTTTGGAATCGAAAGGCATATTAACCACTTACTATCATGGCGGGATTAGCAATAAGGAAAAAAACGACCATTTAGAACAATGGAGCAATAACCAAAAAACCGTAATGGTGGCCACCACTGCTTTCGGAATGGGGATTGACAAACCCGATGTCCAAACGGTCATTCATATTAATTTACCCGAAAGCTTAGAAAGTTATTATCAAGAAGCAGGTCGTGCCGGACGCAATGGCGAAAAAGCATTTGCGGTTATTTTAAAAAATGCCACCGATGAACAACAACTGAAACATCAGTTTTTGAGCACTTTACCCTCTGTTGATTTTATTAAACAAGTCTATCGGAAATTATGCAACTATTTTCAGATATCTTATGGTGAAGGCCACTTAACCCAACATCAGTTTAACTTTAACGTCTTCTGTAAAACTTATAATTTCCCAACGGGCACTGCCTATAATGCCGTTCAGATATTAGATCGGAATAGCATCATTAGCTTATCACAGCAATTCAATTATCAAACTAAGCTTCAATTTTTGATCAGCAGTCAGGCCTTATTCAGTTATTTGAACACCCACAAATCCTTTGAACCTGTGGTTAAGGCGATTTTAAGGTCTTATGGCGGTATTTTTGAACATCAAATGAAAATAAACCTGAATTTGATTTCCGAAAAATCGAACATCAACGAAAATCAAGTCTTAGCCATTTTATATGAGATTCAAAAAGATGGGATTGTGGAGTTTCTACATTCCAATACCGATTCAGAATTAACCTTATTGCAGCCTCGTGAAGACGACAAAACCATCAATAGGATCGCCACGGTAATTGAGCAGCAACAGCGTTTAAAGGAAGATCAAATTGATGCCGTTATCGGTTATATTTCAGATGACGAACACTGTAAGAGTATTCAGCTATTGGAATATTTTGGTGAGAAAAGAAGCGAACCTTGCGGCATCTGTTCCGTTTGCATTTCTAAAAAACCAGCTCCCAAAAGAGCATCAGAAAAAAGTATTTCTTACGACATTATTGTGCTTTTGGAAAATCAGCCCTTAACCTCGAGAGCCCTTGTAGAACAAATGGAACATTCCGAACATGAAATTTTGGAAACCCTAAGGTTAATGCTCGCCAATAACATTTTAGAAATCACAACCAACAATTCATACAAAATAAGACACACGTAAAGCTCGTATAAGTATGACCATTGAAAAACAATAAAGATTAAGACATGAAAAAGAGAGATTTAAGAATTGTATTTATGGGCACACCAGAGTTTGCGGTAGGCACCTTAAAACTGTTGGTTGAAAACCAGTACCAAATCGTGGGGGTTATTACTGCTCCTGATAAACCAGCGGGCCGCGGGCAGAAACTGCACCAATCGGATGTGAAAAAATATGCGTTATCTCAAAATTTAAGACTCTTACAACCGACAAATTTAAAAGACGACGAATTCTTAAACGAATTAAAGTCCCTAAATGCCAATGTGCAAATTGTCGTGGCCTTCCGGATGTTGCCTGAAGTTGTCTGGAGCATGCCCGAATATGGCACCTTCAATTTGCATGCCTCCCTTCTACCCGACTACAGAGGCGCGGCACCCATACATTGGGCCATCATCAATGGTGAAGAAAAAACAGGCGTGACCACATTTTTTATCGATGAAAAAATTGATACGGGCGCTATCATCTTACAAAAGGAAGTTGTAATTAAAGAGGACGAGACCGTCGGCACTTTACACGACGAGTTGCAGCATATCGGAAGCGAATTGGTCATTGAAACTTTACAGTTGATCGAAGCTGATAAGGTCACAACCACCGTACAATCTAAAATTGAGCAACCAAAAACCGCTTATAAACTCCATAAGGAAAATTGTCAAATTGACTGGAATCAAAGTTTAGACGCTATTTATAACAAAATAAGAGGCTTGAATCCATTTCCAGCAGCGTGGACGAATCTTAAAACCAAAGACGAAACATTAATGGTCAAATTATTTGCGGTTGATAAAGAAGAAATATCACATTCTGATACCATAGGAAGCATCACAACTACAAAAACAGACCTAAAAGTATCAGTCCAAGGCGGTTACTTAATTATTAAGGAAATGCAGCTCCCTGGGAAGCGAAAAATGGACATTCGATCACTTTTGAATGGTTTTAATTTCACAGAAGGCGATAAAATGCTCTAAACCCTCATGAATACTGATAATCCATAAAAAAGCAAAAAACCTATTGCGTTTATTAACAAATGCTCGAAGTTATTAACAAATTCTCGTATTTCCCCCGCCATTACTTGCGTGAATGAATAATCCGTATAAATTTGTAGAAGGATTTGACAAAATGTTTAACCCAACTATTTTTAATAATTAAAAAAATAATTTTATGAACAAAACAGATTTAATCAATGGAATGGCTGAAAATGCTGGTATTACAAAAGCAGCAGCAAAAAAAGCATTGGATTCTTTATTAAATGATATCGAAAGCTCTTTACAAAAAGGTAACAGAGTTTCATTAGTAGGATTCGGATCTTGGTCAGTTTCTAACAGATCAGCAAGAGAAGGAAGAAACCCACAAACGGGTAAAACTATTCAAATCGAAGCTAAAAACGTAGTAAAGTTTAAAGCTGGTTCTGATTTAAGTAACGCAGTAAACTAATATCATATTAGATATATTAAGGAATCCACTCGCTAGGGTGGATTTTTTTTTGTGTCTTTTTAACAAATTTATTGTTTTTTAAAATAATATGTTTTAGCTTTATTTTCAAAATCATGACTTATGATTACAATTAAGCCCAAAAAAGGACATCTCTTAATAGCTGAACCTTCCATTATCGACGATACTTCCTTTAACCGTTCTGTTATTTTATTGGCAGATCATTCAGATGAGGGCTCAATAGGCTTTATATTGAATAAACCTTTAAAATATACCTTAAAGGACCTAGTGCCACATACTAAAGCGTCCTTTAAAGTCTATAATGGGGGCCCTGTTGAACAGGACAACCTTTATTTTATACATAAGGTTCCCGATTTAATACCTGAAAGCATTGAGATTTCTTTGGGCATATATTGGGGAGGCGATTTCGATATCGCTTTGGCACTGATCAACAGTGGCGAGATAAAAGCTTGTGATATTCGTTTTTTCCTTGGGTATTCGGGATGGGAACCTTTACAATTGGATACTGAACTCGAAACAAACTCATGGATTGTCACTGAAAACATCTATAAAAAATCCATCATCGAAAAAAAAGACAGCAGTTTTTGGAAAGAAAAAATGCTCGAATTAGGTGGCGAATACAGTATCTGGTCCAATGCACCAGAAAATCCTAGCTACAATTAAGAAAGTCTTATTTTAATATTCAGCTTTTCCAAAAGCAATTTTGACACGTCTGTCGTATATTCCTTTTTTCTATACTTGGTTATCGGTTGAATCCCAACAATACTATTGGTTATAAATAATTCATCGGCTTTTTGAAGTTCAAAGGGAGAAATAGGAGCCTCCTCTAGGATATACCCTTCACATTTCACAATAAGTTCCATGATTTGTTTTCTCATGATCCCTTTAAGACAGCCTTCCGATAAAGGTGGCGTTTTAATCACGCGGTCCTTCACCAAAAACAGATTTCCATTTAATGCTTCAACTACTGTTTTATCTGTATTTAATAAAAAGCAGTTATGAAAATTATTTTCCTTGGCAAAAATACTTCCCAAAACATTAATACTTTTATTGTTCGTCTTCAAAGTTGACAATAATCCAGGTGCCACATAAAAATCCTTGAACAACTCAACTGTATAGGGCTCTTTGCTTAATACATAAAAATCAGAAGCCAATCTTTCGGTTACCATATTATAACCAATTGTGTTAATTGAAGGTGTATATTTTCCTTCGGCTTCACGATGCACATTAATACGCACTCTCGCCGAAGCGGTCATCAGCGCATTGGCTTCAAC
>JBARDR010000583.1:0-3819 GCA_049795335.1 Gelidibacter sp.
TGGCCAGAACGACTATCAACAGGTTTGATTATAACATCAATTATGACCCAGCTGCAGCAGGTATTGCAAAAGACGTAACCATAATAGTGCATTTGCAGTTTGCAAAGCAGTAGTAGTTTCAGAATAAATTAAATAAAACCTAGGTATAAACAGTATAAGAAAAGTAGAAGTTTATGACAAATGAAGAAAAAAACCCAATGCTATGTGATCCCGTTACTGGCGTATGTGAAATGCCTACGCAACAAACACAATCACAGACAGCAACGATGAAGGAAGAAAGTGAAAAACCTATTACCGTATTATATTTTACTGATCCTATTTGTTCAAGCTGTTGGGGTATTGAACCGCAACTGCGAAAGCTGAAACTGGAATATGGGCAACTTCTCAATTTTGAATATAAAATGGGGGGCCTGCTTCCGAACTGGAAGTATAGCGGCGGTGGTATCAGCAAAACTTCCGATGTTGCCCAACATTGGGATGAGGCAAGCCATCATTATCAAATGCCAATTGATGGAGATGTGTGGTTGGAAGATCCCTTAGATTCTTCCTTTCCACCATCCATTGCGGTAAAGGCAGCACAAATGCAGGACAAAGACAAGGCGCTCAACTTTTGGCGAATCATTCGTGAACAATTGTTTTTAAAGAAGAGAAATATTACCAAATGGGAATATTTGGAAGAAGCCGCTATAGAAGCTGGACTTGATTCCGAACGTTTGAAAACTGATTATACCAATGGTACGGCTGAAAAACTTTTTCAGGAAGATTTGGCAATGGCCCGCAATTTAGGCGTTCGTGGTTTCCCTTCCATATTCTTTTTAGATCAAGATGGAAAACAGGAATTCGTTTACGGTTCAAAACCGTATGAGTCCTATGAACAGGCAATCCACAAATTGCTTCCCAATGCCGAAAAACAGCTTTATACCAAAACTGCGGAAAATTTATTTACACTTTTCACATCGCTTACACCAAAAGAATTAGCTGAATTAACCGCAGTAACTTTCGAAACAGCCGAACAACAATTGGAAAGCATAAGCGAACAAGGAAAACTTAAGAAAACCATAACCAAAAATGGTACGCTGTATTCTCTTTAATCCTTGAATGAAATATAGTTTTGAAAATGGGAGAGGATTCAAGGTTTATGGAAAATGTATAATCCATTCCCAAAATAAGAATATTTAAATGAAAAAATTGATCAATTTATTTGCAGACAGTCAATCACAATTTATTCATGTCGCTAGAATTTCGGTATGTATTGTTATGGTTTGGATTGGTGGGTTAAAGGCATTTCAGTATGAAGCAGATGGCATTGTTCCGTTTGTTGCCAATAGCCCAGTAATGAGTTTCTTTTACAGTAAGGAAGCTCCCGAATATGCAGACTATAAAAATCCAGAAGGCAAGACTGTTCAGAAGAACATTGACTGGCATAAGGAAAATAACACATACATTTTTGCCTATGGCTTGGGAGCTGTAATTATAATAATAGGAATAGTAACGCTACTTGGAATTTGGTCTGATAAAATTGGATTTATTGGAGGACTGCTAACTTTTGGAATGTCGTTGGTAACACTTACCTTTTTAATTACCACACCGGAAGTGTACGTGCCCAATTTGGGTGGCGATTTTGCTACACCAGATTACGGCTTCCCATACTTATCAGGAGCTGGTAGATTGGTAATCAAAGATGTGATTATGATGGCTGCCGGATTAATCATTGCATCAGACAGTGCAAAAAAAATTAAAATGTCTTAGCAGTAATGAATTGACAAAGTTTTGACGCTCATGTCACAGATAAAAACGAACCGAATGCTAAAATCATTTTTTACATTCAATACAACAAAAAGACAATGGCATATGCCTATTGTAGCAGGAGTTTCAATAGGCATACCTTTGTTGCTGGGTTGGTTTTTAAACAATATTGAAGCGGGGAAATTAGGTTCGTTGGCAGGTCTTTCCATTCTATATATTCAATCGAATCGACTAATAGAAAGAATGATTTTTTTGATGCTATGTTCTTTTGGAATTATGATGTCCTATACCGTAGGGTTATTGTTTTCATTCAATCCTTATTTGGCTCCATTTGCATTGGCTTTTTTATCGTTTGGCGTTCATTTTTCTTTACACAAACTTGGGCTAAATAGGCCTCCCGGAAATTTCTTTTTTATTATGTTGGCTTCAATGGCCATTTGCACGCCTTTCCATTTGGAAAGTATCCCCGAAAAAGTAGGTTATTTAGCTATGGGCGCTATTTTAACCTGTGGCATTGGATTAATTTACAGCTTGCTTACGCTAAAAGAAACGAACGAAACAGAAGTTAAAAGTCTTCCACAAAAAAAATACACAAATATTGTGGAGTCGCTCGCTTTCGGTTTTTTTATGGGAATTTCCTTAGCTGTTGCTTTCTCATTAAAGTTAGAAAATCCGTATTGGATCCCAATTTCCTGTTTGGCAGTTATGCAAGGCATTAGCACAAAACATATTGGAATGCGAGCGGCACAGCGTATTATAGGAACTTTAGTAGGACTGGGCATTACTTGGATCATAGCTTCCGGAAATCCTTCTACTTTATTTATCGTAATTGCCATTATCCTGTTACAAGTAATTGTAGAATTTTTAGTAGTAAGAAACTATGCCGTTGCGGTTGTTTTTATTACCGTACTCACCATTTTTTTAGCAGAATCGGGCGGCAATCTTTTACAAAACACCAACCAAGTTTTCATTGCCAGATTGACTGATATCATCATTGGAAGTGTTATCGGCATTATTGGTGGCTGGATTTTATACCACGAGAAAATACATTATCTGGCCACGATGCGCATAAAAAAATCGAAAGTGGTTATGAGAAAAATGAATTTTAATAGAAAATATCTAAACAAATAATAATGGATCTAAAATTAAACCATAAACGCGTTTTTATAAGCGGATCAACCTCTGGGATTGGTTTCGCTACCGCAGAAAATTTATTAAGAGAAGGAGCAGAAGTTATCATCAACGGGCGTTCTGAAAAAAGCATTGATGATGCATTAACCCGCTTGCGCAACGCAGTTCCCAAAGCAAAAGTTTCGGGATTAGCGGCTGATTTTTCAGACGTGAATTCAGTAAATCAATTGATTGAACAATTGGGAACTATTGATATTTTAATCAATAACGTTGGCATTTATGAGCCAAGTGATTTTGTGGAAATAAAAGATGAAGATTGGTACCGCTTTTTTGATGTGAATGTAATGAGTGGCATCCGCTTGTCCAGAGCCGTTTTCCCTAAAATGCTCGAAAGAAATTGGGGCCGGATTATCTTCATTACCAGTGAATCAGCTTCTAACATTCCCGATGAAATGATTCATTATGGAACCACAAAAGCGGCTATACACGCGGTAAGCAGAGGTTTGGCTGAATTAACAAAGAATACCGATGTAACAGTAAACACCATTATGCCTGGCCCAACAGCATCTGAAGGTGTAGAAGCTTTCTTCAACAAATTGGCGACAGAGCAAAATACAGATTACGATTCGGTTGAAAAAGATTTTTTCAAAAATATGCGTCCATCTTCATTGTTGCAACGTTTTGCAAAACCAGAAGAAGTAGCCAATTTAATTACTTACGTTTCAAGCCCCTTGTCTTCCGCTACAAATGGAGCGGCGCTGCGAGTTGATGGTGGCGTTGTAAAAACAATATTCTAATAAAAATATTTAAAAAGACGTAAACAAATATCGATACCAAGATTTTAAATTGGCGATTAAATAAGGACAAATTAGCCTTAGATACTCCATATTAATATATCGATTTAACAAAAGAATAATTCAAATAAATACAGCAACTCTTTGA
>JBARDR010000584.1:0-9167 GCA_049795335.1 Gelidibacter sp.
CCCTAAAAATAGACCAATTATAAATGCCAAGGTCCCAATGAAATAATAAAAGAGGTTTGTTTACTGTTTTCGTTAGCGATTTTGATGTTGAATGTTAGCTCGAAACTAATTGAGTCAATGTTTACCAATCTACCAATGGCATCAACAAATAATGGAGTTCATTCTGAAATCATAAATTGTGATAAAGATATCTTATTCTCCATCCGGTTAATTATGATTATTTCTAAAAGAACTTCTACTTTTGTAAGATGACTGTTACAGATACCCATACCCATTTATATAGTGAGGCTTTTAATGAGGATAGAAAAGCGATGATTGAACGTGCGATCACAGCTAACGTGACCCGTTTTTTTATTCCTGCAATCGATTCGTCTTATACCAAAGCAATGCTTCAGTTGGAGGCTGATTTTCCCAATCATGTGCATTTAATGACGGGATTGCATCCGACTTCTGTAAAGAACGATTATAAGGAAGAGTTGCGCCATGTGGAAGAGCTTCTGTCTAAAAGAAAATTTGTTGCCATTGGCGAAATTGGCATTGATTTATATTGGGATAAAAGCACTTTGGAAATCCAGCAGGAGGCTTTCAGGTACCAAATTCGGCTTGCGAAACAGTATCAGTTACCTATTGTAATCCATTGCCGAGAGGCTTTTGATGAAATCTTTGAAGTTTTGGAAACCGAAAAATCGGAGGACTTATTCGGGATCTTTCATTGTTTCACGGGCGATTTAGAACAGGCAAAACGCGCTGTTTCCTTTAATATGAAACTAGGTATTGGCGGAGTGGTTACATTTAAAAATGGCGGCATTGATAAGTTTTTAAATCAAATAGATTTGGAACACATCGTTTTAGAAACGGATTCGCCATATTTGGCACCAGCACCATATAGAGGGAAACGCAATGAAAGTGCCTATATTATCAAGGTGCTTGAAAAACTTTCAGAACTTTATGGACTGTCTCAAGAAGAAGTAGCCACCATTACTACTGAGAACTCTAAAGCGATATTTAAAGTTTAACTAATGAACACACTACAACCCAACATTTTATTAATATATACAGGCGGCACCATTGGCATGATCAAAGATGCCGATACGGGTGCCTTAAAAGCTTTTGACTTTGGTAATTTGCTTAAAAACATTCCAGAATTGAAGTTATTGGATTGCCATATCGAGACGATTTCATTTGAGGAGCCTATTGATTCCTCTAATATGAATCCGCATTATTGGATTCAAATTGCTGAAATTATAGAGCATAATTATGAGGGGTTTGATGGATTTGTAGTATTACACGGTAGCGACACCATGAGTTATTCGGCCTCTGCCTTAAGTTTTATGTTAGAAAATTTAGCAAAACCAGTCATTTTTACGGGGTCTCAATTGCCTATTGGTGATTTACGTACCGATGCTAAGGAAAACCTTATTACCTCCATACAAATGGCGTCTTTGCAGCATCATGGGAAGCCCGTCATTATGGAAGTAGGGCTTTATTTTGAATACAAATTGTATCGCGGCAACAGAACAACCAAGATAAATGCGGAACATTTTGAAGCCTTTGAGTCCTTAAATTATCCTGACTTGGCAGAATCGGGAGTGCATTTAAAAGTATCAAAAGAACATCTTTTTAAACCTAATATCCGAAAAAAACTTACGGTTCATAAAAAAATGGAGAACAATATTGCCTTAATAAAGATGTTTCCGGGGATCTCAAAAACGGTTTTGGAATGCATGTTTTCCTCTCCTCATATTAAAGGAATTATATTGGAAACCTATGGTGCAGGAAATACAACCACCGAAAGTTGGTTTACAGATTTGGTCGAAAAGACTATAAAAAAAGGCGTACCTGTGATAAATGTGACCCAATGTTCGGGCGGAAGTGTCATCATGGGACAGTATGAAACCAGTTCTCAGCTCAAAAATATAGGGGTTATTTCAGGAAAAGACATCACAACTGAGGCTGCAGTGACAAAATTGATGTATTTGTTGGGAGAAAAAATTTCTTCTAAAACCTTCAAAACCATATATGAAACATCATTAAGAGGTGAAATGTCTTAAAATTAACGAATAAAATTTTTTACGCCAATATATTTTTTCGTTATTTGGCATAGCAAATGAATTTTAAATTTTAGAGAGGTGGCCGAGCGGTCGAAGGCGCACGCCTGGAAAGCGTGTATACCTCAAAAGGGTATCGAGGGTTCGAATCCCTTTCTCTCTGCAACTTAATTTTGATGATGTTTTTTTCTCGTTGGGTTAAACTTCATTATTGAAATTTTTTATTAATCACGGGGAGTATTATAGAGTTGGAAACAACATTATTCTAAAAACACTCTCCGTAATTTTATTTTTTAATTACAATTTTTTTATATCTTTAACACTTTAACTAATAAATTAAGATCAGAACAATGAAAAGACTATTTTCTATCCTAGCCATTGCAGGAATCATGGCTTTCGGAACTGTAAGTGCAAATAACTATGCAGCTACAGCATCAATGGCAACTACAACGGTTGCAACAGTAACTCAGGACGAAACGACAGCTAATGCTGCTGGAGAAGACCTTGGGTTTCATCAAGAATTAAAAAAACGTTTTATTGAAGGTGGCGCAGGTTTCATGGGCATAGTATTGCTTTGTTTAATTTTAGGACTTGCAATTGCCATTGAAAGAATTATCTTTTTAAATTTATCAACTACCAATACTAAAAAACTAGTTCAGAATGTAGAAGATGCTTTACAATCTGGTGGTATCGAAGCTGCAAAAGAAGTTTGTAGAAATACAAAAGGCCCTGTTGCATCTATTTATTACCAAGGTTTAGATAGAGCTGATGAAGATTTAGATGCTGCTGAAAAAGCTGTTGTAGCTTACGGTGGTGTTCAAATGGGTCAGTTGGAGAAAAACGTTTCTTGGATTTCATTATTCATCGCTTTGGCGCCAATGCTTGGGTTCATGGGTACGGTAATCGGTATGATTCAGGCCTTCGATAAAATTGAAGCTGCTGGAGATATGAATCCTTCACTTGTTGCGGGTGGTATTAAAGTAGCACTTTTAACAACGGTATTTGGTCTTATTGTTGCTATGGTTCTTCAGGTGTTTTACAACTATATCATCGCTAAGATTGATAGTATTGTAAACGATATGGAAGATGCCTCTATCACATTGATGGATATGCTTGTGAGATACAAAAAATAAACCGCACAATTAAAGAAAATTATGAAAGCACACAAAATATTAAAAATAGTAGCTGGGCTTCTCGGTCTTGCAGGATCCATCTTTTTAGTGATGGTTATTGCAAAGGGTGATGAGGCAATTAATGCTGCTGCGCTTGATGGCAACACTGCCATTATAGATCCAATGCTTTATGTAACATACATTATTTTTGCGATGACCTTAGCTTTCGTTTTGTTTTTCGTGATTCAGAATCTGTTTACAAATACTGCGTCCTTAAAAAGTACGTTAATCGGAGTAGGATCTTTTGTGGCTGTTTTAGTCATATCGTATGTAGTGTCTACGGGTTCTGATGCCTCTAAATATTTGTATAATGGATATCCAGCCACAGAAACTGAATCACACTTGGTAGGTGCAGGCCTAATAGCATTTTATATTCTTATTACGGCTGCAGTTGCAGCGATGTTATTATCAGGACTCAAAAAAATATCTAAGTAATTATGGCAAAAAGATCAGCACCCGAAGTTAATGCAGGATCAATGGCTGATATTGCATTCTTACTTCTTATCTTTTTCTTGGTAACGACTACCATTACAACAGATACAGGTTTAAACAGAAAATTACCACCGATAGATGACTCAGAAGTGACGCCACCTATCATTAGGGAGAAGAATATCTTTACGGTTCTTATTAACGGAAGGAATCAACTGATGGTTGAAGAGCAGTTAATGGATCTTAAGGATTTGAGAAAAGCAGCCGTTGAATTTTTAGATAATGGTGGCGGTGTGGATGTAAATGGAAAAGCATGTGATTACTGCCATGGTAAAAAGGATCCAGCATCATCTGACCATCCTGATAAAGCGATCATTTCATTAAAGAACGAAAGAGAGACTAAGTATTCCACTTATATCTCCGTGCAAAACGAATTGGTAGCAGCTTACAATGAGTTAAGAGATAAAAGAGCTATGGAGCTTTACGGACTAACTTTGAAGCAAATGGAGGCCAATTATGCAGATGTCAATTGGGTTGGAAACAAGGAAAGCCTTAAGGACAAAATTGAAAAGGTTAAGATTGAATATCCTCAGAAGCTATCAGAAGTTCAATAATAATTTAGAAAAACGTCAATATGGCAAAATTTAATAAAAAGAAGTCTGGCGATTTGCCAGCAATAAGTACAGCGTCCTTACCTGATATTGTATTTATGCTATTGTTCTTTTTTATGGTGGCAACTACAATGCGTGAAACGACATTGGTAGTACAAAACAAGTTACCTTACGCTGACCAGGTTGAGAAACTCGATAAAAAGGATTTGGTTATGTATATTTATATTGGACAACCTACAGATCAGTATCAAAGTAAATTCGGTAAAGAAGCTCGTATTCAGCTAAATGACAAGTTTGCTGACCTATCTGAAATTAGATCTTTTATTGCCTCTGAAAGAGCCGCAAAAAGAGAGGAGCTTGTTCCGTTCTTGACTGTTGCTCTTAAGGTAGACGAAGATGCCAATATGGGTATAGTAGGTGATGTTAAGCAGGAGCTTAGAAAAGAAAATGCATTAAAAATAAACTACACCACCAGAAAAGGTGATGTTTCTGGAAATTAAAACTTAGTTTATCAGTTAAATAGTCTTTAAAAGCATCCTATCAAAATAGGATGCTTTTTTTTGGTCTAAATTTAAAAATGCGGCAATATCAATTATATTTGTAATATGAAGACCATTCTATTTATCGTCATGTTCTCCTTAATGTCCTCTATGTTGTTTTCACAACAACCTAAAGATGTCGATACCATTTTTGTGGACCACGAGTACAGAGAGGATCAATTCTATTTGTCCTTTACTTATAATCTTCTTGGCAAAAAACCAAGTGAAATCAGACAAAGTGCATTTTCAAGCGGCATACATTTTGGGGTAATCCGCGATTTTCCTTTTAATGAACGTAGAAATAAGGCGTTCGGAATCGGGTTGGGACTTTCGGTAAACTCCTACAATCAAAACATGCTGATTTCTCAAGATTCCAATGGTCATTATAGTTATCAAATTATTGATGAGAGCCAGGTTACGATTAAAAGGAATAAATTCACGACCTATTTGATTGAAGTGCCATTACAATACCGATGGCGTACCTCCACAGCCAAGGATTATAACTTCTGGCGTATTTATACCGGTGTCAAATTTGGTTATCTCTTGTATAATTCATCAAAATTCAGGGGAAGTATCGACGACATTAAATATAGTAGCATTGATGATTTTAACAAACTGCAATATGGTCTTACCCTAAGCGCAGGTTATTCGACATGGAACTTTAGTGTTTATTATGGCCTTAATCCTATTTTTAAGGACTCTGCTCAACTCAACGGCAAATCAATGGATATGAATAGTATCCAGGTTGGATTGATGTTTTATGCGCTTTAAAATGGTCTTTGCTAGAAAATCAATTTAACCAAGCACTTATAAATTCAGAAACTCGAAAGACCGAACACCTAACACAGAAATAGTGGCGGACTTTTTTCAGCTTTCCCATAAACTTCAATTGTATTTAAAATTCGAAAGTTAGAATGAACTGGACTCAGAACGTTTCGAAAAATATGGATTTGATAACAAAATGGAGCAAGTTGAAACCGCTAAACTCTCTGGTTTTTTATTTACATTTTGATAATGGTGGTTGCAGTGAGCCTTCTTTATTAGTAGAAGAAGAGGTTTGAAGAAAACAAGAGTTTAAATTTGAATGCGGATTCCGAGAAAGAGCTAATGTTTTTAAGCGATTATATTAGTTATACTCGTTAATACTAATTTTAGTATCCCTACAGCCAGTAATTCAACAACACCAATTGCGGTGTTAATCCTATAAAAATTCCCATTACTAATTCTGCATAGGTGTGTGCCTTCAAATGTAATCGCGACGTGGCAATAGCGCCGATAATGATGCACATTAAAGCAATGGTTCCATTGATGTTTATTTTGAAATGGATGCTAAGTGCAACCGCAAACATAAAAAAACCAGCACTTCCTATCATGTGTATACTTGCCTTAAATTTTAAAAAGGCTAGAAACAAACAGGCTAATGAAGAGAATAGAATGCCCAAATAAAAATAGTATAATTCGGGTATTTCCTCATAAGGGAGAACTCTTTCCAAGATGAGGATTAGAATTAAAACGTTTAAAATTAATGGAATTATCCTCTCTTTGCTCGTTTTTAATTCGAGAGAATTTACTTGTTTAATGGTTTTGAGTAAGAAATATATCAGTATGGGTAAAATAACGGTCAAAATGGTAATCGAAAATATTTTCGCCCTGATTACGGGTTCTGGAATAAACCGTGGTGTTTTTGAAAAATAGAAAATGACCCCTAATAAGGGCGAGAGTAATGGATGAAAAATATAAGAGATACTTTTTAATAGATAATGTATCATATTTTTTTTCGTAAACGCGCCACAGGTATATCCAATTGTTCTCTGTATTTGGCAACTGTACGTCGTGCGATAGGGTAGCCTTTTTCTAACAGAATAGCAGCTAGTTTCTCGTCGGTAAGTGGCCTGCGCTTATTTTCATCTTCAATGACCGTTTCCAGGATCTTTTTGATTTCGCGTGTCGATACTTCTTCTCCTTGGTCATTGGTCATGGATTCTGAAAAGAATTCCTTGATCAATTTGGTGCCATAAGGTGTGTCTACATACTTGCTGTTCGCCACACGCGATACCGTAGAAACATCCATTTCAATTTCATCAGCAATATCCTTTAAAATCATCGGTCGTAGCTTACGCTCATCCCCTGTTAAAAAATATTCCTTTTGATAGTGCATAATGGCACTCATGGTCACAAATAAGGTCTGCTGACGTTGTTTAATGGCTTCAATAAACCACTTGGCAGCATCCAATTTCTGCTTGATGAACATTACCGCATCCTTTTGTGATTTGGACTTCTCCTTGGCCTCCTTATAGCCCTTCATCATGTTGCTATATTCTGGGGATACATGAAGTTCTGGTGCATTTCTGCCATTAAGGGTCAGCTCCAATTCGCCATCCACAATCTTTATGGCAAAATCGGGGACAATATGCTCTACAATGCGATTATTACCAGCATATGAACCTCCCGGTTTAGGATTTAAACGTTCTATCTCATCAATGGCATCCTTGAGTTGTAATTCAGTGATGTCGAATTTTTGAATTAATTTTTTATAATGCTTTTTGGTAAATTGATCAAAAGCAGTATCGATAATGTCAATAGCCAATTCTACATCCGGATTTTTTTCCTTGCGATGTAATTGGATGCTCAAACATTCCTGAAGGTTACGTGCGCCAACACCTGCCGGATCCAATTGATGAACTATATGGAGTACTTTTTCAATTGATTTTTCGTCCGTAAACACATTTTGCGTAAAGGCCATATCGTCCATAATTTCTGATAAGGAGCGACGGATATAACCACTTTCATCAACACTACCTACCAGAAATTCGGCGATATCACGCTCGTCATCCGTTAATCTGAAGGTGTTTAATTGGTTGGTCAAATATTGGGTAAACGAAGTACCTGCGGCAAATGGAATGTCTCGATCTTCATCATCTGCACTGTAATTATTGACCTGAGTTCTATAATCTGGAATATCGTCATCACTCAAATACTCGTCAATATTGATGTCTTCGCCAATTTGTTCGTTTTCTTCGTAATCGTCCTGCGTGTTGTCAAATTCGTCAAACTTGTCATCAAAGTCATCCTCTTCCTTTCCAGCCTCCAAGGCTGGGTTTTCTTCCATTTCCTGCTTTAAACGTTGTTCAAATGCTTGTGTAGGCAATTGAATCAACTTCATGAGCTGAATCTGTTGCGGCGACAACTTTTGAGATAATTTGAACTGTAAGTACTGTTTGAGCATGCGTATAAAGGTTTAACTCTAAAAATAGAAAAAACAATCTATATAAGTGAAAAATGTAGATTGTTTTGTGAAAGTTTTACGTTTTTTAAACCTTACAGGTTTTGGGAAACTGTGAGGTCTTTAGGGCTTTTTAGAACTCTGCATTATGCGGTGTTCTTGGAAAAGGGATGACATCACGGATGTTGCCCATTCCTGTAGCAAACATTACCAAACGTTCAAAACCAAGTCCAAAACCAGAATGTACTGCGGTGCCGTATTTACGTAAATCCAAGTACCACCAGAGTTCTTCTTCATCAATATTCAAGGCTTTCATTTTTTCTTTAAGAACTTCTAAGCGTTCTTCACGTTGAGAACCACCAACCATTTCGCCGATGCCTGGGAATAGAATATCCATGGCACGAACGGTTTTTCCATCTTCATTCAAACGCATGTAAAATGCCTTGATATTTGCAGGATAATCAAATAAGATTACTGGACATTTAAAGTGTTTTTCAACTAAGAAACGTTCGTGTTCACTTTGAAGATCTGCACCCCATTCTGTGATAGGATATTTGAATTGCTTCTTTTTATTAGGTTTTGAATCGATCAAAATGTCAATGGCTTCAGTATAGCTGACGCGTTTGAAGTTATTATCAATCACAAATTTCAACTTTTCAATCAGACTCATTTCAGAACGCTCCGCCTGAGGTTTTGATTTTTCTTCCTCCAATAAACGCTGTTCTAAAAACTCCAAGTCTTCACAGTTGTGTTCTAAAACATATTTTAGCACTGATTTCAAGAAATCCTCAGCAAGATCCATGTTTCCGGCTAAATCCATAAAAGCAACTTCCGGTTCAATCATCCAAAATTCAGCCAAGTGGCGAGAGGTATTTGAGTTCTCAGCTCTAAACGTTGGCCCAAAAGTGTAAACTTTACCTAAGGACATCGCATAGGCTTCTGCCTCCAATTGTCCCGAAACGGTCAAGTTGGTTTCCTTTCCGAAAAAATCTTCTGAATAATCTACCTCACCGTCTTCAGTCAATGGTGGGTTTTTTGGATTTAATGAACTTACGCGGAACATTTCGCCTGCACCTTCAGCATCACTTCCCGTAATGATTGGGGTGTGCATATAGTAAAATCCGTTGTCATTAAAATATTTATGG
>JBARDR010000585.1:0-1945 GCA_049795335.1 Gelidibacter sp.
GAAACAATCAGTCGGCTTTTTTTATGAAAACTTTAAAAAATTTAACTTGTTCATTCTCTCAATATTAGATATATTTAATATCAAATAGTTGTAGTTATGAAAAGTCTATCTGAAATTAAAGAGCACCAAATCAAACTCCAAAATCGTTACAAGCATCTTATAGAACAAGCCTACAACGTTCGTCAAACCGACCATGCCTTAAGCGATATCTCTGAATATAAAGCCATCAAACTTTTAAATAAGTTGAACCGCTTAAAGTATTTGAACAGAGAAAGTTCTCGTACACGCTTAACTTAAAAAAAATTATCAAAATTTTAACTTTACCCCCACATCCTCAGATAGTTATTTGACGTATTTATAGCTTATACATCTTAAACTATCAACATGAATCAACATTTTTGCAAAGTCGGAAAAATCAGGTTTGGCCTGAATGAGGTCATCAACTTAAAAGAAATAGAAAAGAATTATTTAAAGTTTTCTGAAGAAGCATATAATCTTATGCAAACAGACTCAAGTTTAAGCGACTTTTTATATGAAGAAGCCAATAAGCTGAAAAAATTAATTCTGAGTCTAAAAACCGCTAGTACAAATGATGTTGATGCAGCGTTTTAAAGTAATCAAACGCCTTTAATAATCGCGATCCGTACCAAGAGAACATTTCGCCATCGACCACAAGAATCGTTGCGTTGGGAAAAAATGCTCTGATATCTTGCACATGACTTTCATTGAAAGGAAATGGCTCAGAAGATAGCAGCACCAATTCCGCGAATTCTGGTCTATTTTTGTGGAGGATCACTTCAGGATAACGCTCTAAATCGCCGTAATAGTTCTCAAATTTATTGAACTGCAATAACTCATCAATAAAATTAAGTTTTGCCGCTACCATCCAAGGTTGTTTCCAGATAAAATAGGCCGCACTTCTTTTAGGCTTATCTTTTATAAATTGGTCGAACTCTAATTTCTTTTCAGTAATTTCTTTGATGATTTCATCGGCTCTTTCTTCTTTAGAAAACAGCGCTCCATATAACTTTATTAACTCCAGAGAATCGTCAATAGTGTAAATATCACTGATGTGAACGGTTGCAATTTTTTCCAATTCCTGAATCATCTCTTTTGTGTTTTCTTCTTTGTTACACAAAATGATATCGGGTTTTAGCACTTTTATTTTATCGAAATGAACTTGTTTGGTGCCACCAACGATAGACTTTTCTCCTTTAAGATGGGCGGGATGAACGCAAAATTTTGTAATGCCCACGATGGCATCTTCAAGACCTAAATCGACCAATAACTCCGTTTGAGATGGCACCAAGGAGATGATACGTTTTGGAGTTTCATTTAGCAATATGGCTCTATTGAGTTGGTCTTTCATTTATCTCTTTTTCACGCAAGGGCGCCAAGTTATTTCACAGAGTTGCACGGAGAAATTATATAAACCAATTAAAATTTCTCACTCAAAATGGCAGCCATTTCCATCTGCAATTCCCGCGCTTTTTCAGCAGCATTTTCCGCAAAACCCTCATCATTTGAGGCGTAAATAATCCCTCTTGAAGAATTGATTAATAAACCAATAGAATTCGTCATTCCGTATTTGCACACGTCTTGAAGATTGCCACCTTGTGCACCAACGCCGGGAACCAACAAGAAACTGTTTGGAATTATTTTTCTAATGTCCGCCAAATATTCTGCTTTGGTAGCGCCTACAACGTACATCAAATTTTCAGAATTTCTCCAGGTCTTTGAGGTTTCTAAAACGTATTTATAAAGCTCTTTACCGTCGATGGTTTTTGTTTGAAAATCAAAAGCCCCTGCATTGGAGGTCAAAGCCAAAAGAATGGTATGCTTTTCCTTAAACTCCAAAAACGGCTCGACAGAATCCTTCCCCATATAAGGCGCCACTGTGACACTATCAAAACCTAAATCTTCAAAAAACGCCTTGGCATACATA
>JBARDR010000586.1:0-3576 GCA_049795335.1 Gelidibacter sp.
GCTCTAAGTTCCAATTTAAATTTACGTCATATAGTGGATAATCTTCTTGATATTTTTGGCTGCTTTATATTTGAACACCAATGGTAGATCTCGTGTATTTCTTTTTCTGTGAGAAATGTATATGCTAGTTAAAAGTTTATCCGGACAATGTTTTGTGCCAACCGAGAGCATTGCTTACTGTCATTCTATATATAGGCTCTCTTCTTCGCCTATCGATTGAATTACTTACTATACAAAAAAAAATACGGGAGTCATGATCCCGTATTTTACCTATTTAAACGCTTTGTGAGCTCTTATTGATTAGCTTAAACAATCTTGTCAGCATAACTTAAATCTTAAATGTTGAATGTTGAATGTTGAATGTTTAAGTTAATGGTTAATAAAAAGAGAACAACCAGTATCTTTTTAATAATCAATTTGTATGGTTCCGACTTCACCTTGCATATTTTTACCTCTCATAGAAACACGAAGCAAATCATTTTCATTATCATACTCATGGGATAAAATCACTAAGTCAGGGTTTAGACTTGTTACACTTTTCGGCTTATCAGACAAAATATTCACAATTTGTTCCCCGTACATTTTTAATTCAATCTGCATGCTTTTTTTCGCGTTTTTGATGTTATAAACATTGTAGGTACCATCATTTATAACCATGCGATTAATTCTAGTTCTTCCTATTGCGTATTTAAATTCATATTTCTCAGCTTGAAGTGGAGGAAGATAGATATAGGTATAACCTTCTGTCTCGTACATTGCCACGATAGGCTTTCCATTTAAACTAGCGGAAGATATGGTTTCACCTTCATTTAAGGAAAGAGCCAGAACCATATTTCCAAGCATGTTATATTGATAGACATCTATTGGCATTTTTTGGTTATCAATTGAAACAGTTCCTTGAACTACCTCCTCTACCAAAGTATGTTCCTTATAAAGATATTGAGAGTAAAGTTGTTCAGTGTTTTTAGCAAGATAATGATTTGGATCACGTTGAACTGAAAGTAAAAAATCTATCCATTTTTGGTTAACGGTGGGCTGTAAATAATCATCAAACGCAAGCCAGTTTGCCCAATGCGATTCAACCACAACGCTTTGAATTTCATTAGGGCTAACGGATGGCACAGCACCATAGTCATACCAAAGTATACCGTGATTAAATCTGTCGAGTAAGAGCACCCCATGATCAAGCCCGCCACTTAGTAATGGAGGTCTATTTAAACCAGCAATCGTAGCAAATGGAGTATTGGCGTACTTTATGCCATTTTCACTTAGTACTTTGCCGAGACTGTAGTCAGCTTTAGGATCAAAATAAAATCCATAAGAAATAAAGCTTTCAGGAAAAGAATGTCCCTTCTCGGGTGTTATGCCGTATTGCGCCATTAAGCGTTTTAGGAGCTCAACATTTCCTCTTATTATCGATTCTTCCCGTGGTTTCTGATTGGCAACATCAAACCATTCAGCTCTTGTCTTAACCCCGTTATCCCAATACTCATGTAACACACCGGTTATTCCAAACTCAATATTAGCGGCGTTGTTTTTTACGTAATCCATAATTTCAATCTGGTTATGCCCAATATACCGAGAGTTGTCCCAGTTTTTGCCATCCGGATTGCTGGTGGGATACTCACCCAGAATATTTAGACGATCAAATTCTCCAAGTATAAATAGAGACATAAATCTGATCCCAAGTTCTTGGCCAACATCAACCATTGGCTTGTAGTCTCTCACGTCAAAATCCCTTCTGATACCCGCTCGCCAAGGACCTCCCGATGGGTCTTCAGAACTCCCGCTCATCCAGCCAACTTGGCCCACATTAACTCCTATTCCCTTGGGGAAAATGATCCTTGATTCGGACAAATCCTGAGATGTCATGTGAAATATTGAGCCGAATAAACTTAACCCAAGAGCTATTAAGCGGGGTTTAAATAAAAATTTAAAAATCATAATTATTTATTATTAATTACTAAAAAAACATTAAGTGATGGCGTCCAATATGAATAATGATTTGCGTGCCAAGGGGACTCCCAAAAGCACAAAGCAGTGTTTAAAGGTGGATCAATGCTTTCTTTGTTGATTCTTCTAAAATCTTCCAAAATCTCTTGCTAAGGGTGGCCTGCGAGTTTTTTTGGCAATTCTAATGAGAGAGCAATCATGTCGTTTAATTCAGAATGGTCGATAGCCGTTTGTTCGGAACAATGCCTATGGAAAATTATCCAAACCAAAAATTTCCAAATGGTCTATATAATTCTGGATTGTTCCGTTACAAAACCTTCGATCGCCGGGAAGTATCTATGGATTTGAAATTAGGCGATAATTACCCTTTTCCCCATCTCAATTAGTTTCCTGTTGATTTCCTGAGGAATGCCACTGTCGGTTATTATTGTATCAATATCTTTTACATTGGCAATAAATGCAAACCCTCGTTTATGAAATTTACTCGAATCAAAAATTGCTATAACTTCCTTTGCAATCGAAATCATGATCTGATTAACGAATGCCTCTTCAGGAACTGGAGTAGACAATCCTTTTTCAATACTGAAACTATCCACTCCAAGAAATAACTTATCGCAATAAAAATTCTCTAAAAAGGCTTCTGCCATATGTCCAGTCAAAGATAAGGTGTCATTATTCAAATAACCACCAGGTATAATGACGTTGAACCTCTTAAACTCATTCAATGCAATTGCAACATTGAGTGCCGTAGTAATAATTTTTAGATTGTTAAACCTTTCAAGATTCTTAACTACTTCCAATGTCGTTGTTCCGGAATCAAGAATAATGGTGTCACCCTCTTGTATCAACGCTGCAGCAGCTTTCCCAATTTGTTGTTTCTCAAGTAGGTTGTGCTCTTGCTTATCATTCACAGTCATGTGCGAAAAAGAGCTCTTGCTATTATTTTTAATAGCTCCACCACGTACCCGTATTAACTGGCCTTTCTCCTCTAGAGAAATTAAGTCTTTTCTAATAGTTACTTCAGACACATTGAATCTCTTGACAAAGTCTTTAATTTTTACCAGAGAATTTTGTGAAATCTCTTCAACTATGGCAAGTCTTCTTTCAAGTACGCTTTTACCTTCTTCCATTAACTGATCATGTTTTATACTATTTAACAAAATAATTCTATTTTTCTGTGAAGATCCTATATATCAATTTGATTAAAATTGGTCTTGAAGGATAGGCTTCAAAGATAATACATATATAAACGACATCAAACAAAACAAAAAGAAAGACTAATTACTTTCATTTTATTTTTAACTCTTATTTTTATTTCTCACAATTATGAAACATTATTTATGCTAATTTATTTTATTTTAAAATGAAAAATTAAAGTCCAAATCCAAATCTTTACTTTAAATGTTTTGTCCTTATGATAAATTTATATTCTATTACTATTGAGTTTGTTATGATCATTAATGTAATATACTTAATTAATATAATACCCTGATATTGTATTTCGAACCCATATGTTTCCACTCCTCTCGTAAGAGGTTAAATAAAAAACCGTAACCTATACCTCTATTGACATGATTTTTTATTCTTCTTTACAATCACAGAGTCATTAAGGAGCTATTAAGG
>JBARDR010000587.1:0-4524 GCA_049795335.1 Gelidibacter sp.
ATGTTTTATAGTCCGTCAACAGTGGACAGTTATTTGATCAACAATTCTGCCGAGGGAAAAGTGGCTTATTGTATTGGAGAAACCACGGCAACCGAAGCTAAAAAGTACTTTAAAGATGTGAGAGTCGCCAAAATTCCAACGGTTGAAAGTGTCATTGATTTAGTGAACGAACATTATAACCAATAGATTATCAGTAAGATTACAAAATATCTTAAATTTATAGCTCCTAAATAGGTGGTCCATGGTCAATTTCAAATCATTCAAGAATTTATATCGTTTCATCGATATTCTCATCTTGTTTTTCTTGATATTCGATTTCGGATTTACCACTAATGACGACTACAAACCTTATAAAATTATTGTATTCTTTGCGCTTACAAGTGTTTTAATTGGATTTAATATTTTAAAATATTTCCAATTCGACGGTGCAGGGATAAGGAAAACCTTAAAATTTAACTTGATTTTATTAACGTCGACCCTAGCGTCGTCAGGCATTTATTTGTTGCTCAATCAAGGACAGGATATGATTCCTGCTTTAAAACAATGCAAGGTTATATTTGAGGTAGGCTTATTTTTATACTTGCTTTTAAGGCTTTCCATTCTAATAAAGTTTGTTTATAAAATCTACTTCAATCCCGCCATTCTTTTTGTAGGTAGTTTTTTTATTTTCTCTTTTATAGGTGCTTTCTTTTTAATGCTTCCGAAAGTTACAACGCATGGCATCAGTTTTATCGACGCTTTGTTTACGGCCACCAGCGCCATTTGCGTAACCGGATTGGCCGTACTGGACACCGCTAATGATTTTACGCAATTGGGTCAAGGAGTGATCTTGGTTTTAATTCAAATTGGAGGCTTAGGCATTCTGACGTTTACATCCTTTTTCGCTTATTTCTTTAGAGAAAATTCATCTTTCAGAGAAGGCCTCTATATCAAAGATTTTACGGCTTCAGAAAACCTTCAGGATGTTTTAAAAATAGCTGCTCGGGTGGTTTTATTTACCTTAACGGTAGAAATGATTGGTGCTGCCTGCATCTATTTTTCGATTGATCAAATTGATAATGTAAAAGACAAACTTTTCTTCTCTATATTTCATGCCATTTCAGCTTTTTGCAATGCAGGTTTTTCAACTGCCTTTGGGGGTTTTTATGATCCCAGCTATCGATTTGCCTATTCCCTACAATGGGCTATAATGCTATTGATTGTGATAGGAGGCTTAGGCTATAATATTGTATACAATTCATATATTTATTTCAAAACGGCTTTCAGCAATTTTTTTGTAAATAACATTAAAACATTCCCTGTCAGAGTTTTTAAGCTGAATTCGCAAATTATATTTATTACCACCTGTATCCTATTGTCAGCAGGTTTTGTCTTTTTCTTTTTTGCAGAAGCCAATCACTCGCTAAAAGAACATGTCACGCTCTACGGACGCATTACCTCAGCGATGTTCTCATCTGTGACGCCCAGAACTGCAGGTTTTAACACCATAGATTACACCCAAGTTGCGACGCCATCTCTGTTGTTCGTCATTTTTTTAATGTGGATTGGAGCCTCTCCAGCATCTACCGGAGGGGGGATAAAAACCAGCACCTTTGCCATTGCCATGCTCAATATTTATGCGACTGCACGTGGTAGAAAAAGAATAGAAATCAACACCAGGGAAATCCCTAGCAGTTCGGTCAACAGAGCTTTCGCCATTATCATGATATCGCTATTAGTAATCGGCGTGAGTATCTTATTACTCCTGTTTTTTGAACCTAATGCAGGCATCTTACCTATAGCTTTTGAATGCTTTTCAGCCTATGGCACGGTTGGACTGAGCTTAAACCTCACACCAACCCTAAGTATTCCGAGTAAATATGTCATCATCCTCGTCATGTTTTTGGGTCGAATCGGCACCTTAAATCTTTTGTTTGGCATGCTGGGTCAGATCGAACAAAAATTTTATAAATATCCACAAGAACCTATTTTAATTAATTAAAATATGAAAATTATTATCATCGGTCTCGGAAATTTTGGATTGGCTTTAGCCTTAAACTTAACAGAAACAGGTAATGAGGTCATAGCCGTCGACAAACGTATGGAGAAAGTCAATCTGGTTAAAGATAAATTGGCTCATGTCGTCTGCATGGATGCCACTAATGAACAGGCTTATCAAGCACTTCCCACCAAACAGGCGGATTTAATCGTAGTGGCCATTGGCGAAAATGAAGGTGCTGCAATTATAACCACCGCCATCGTAAAAAAATTATGTTCAGGAAAAGTCATCAGTAGATCCTTATCGGACATTCATGACACCGTTTTACAGGCTATGGGCATTGATGTGATCGTACATCCAGAAAAAGAAGCAGCTGAAAAACTGACCTACAAGATCAATTTGAAAAACCTGATCGATAATTATAAAATAGATGACCACTATTCCATTTCAGAAATTAATCCTCCTGAAAGTTTTATCGGTAAAACCATAGGGGAATTAGACATTAGAATAAAATATAATGTCAACATTGTAACCTTATTGCGACTTAAAGAAAAAACCAATTTTATTGGAACAACAACTAGCGCAAAGCAGGTTATTGGGGTTCCAACCGCCGCCACTCGCATCGAAAAAGATGACATCCTTGTGGTTTTTGGCCCAGATGAAAAAATTACCACCTTGAGCAATAAACAGTAAAGACCTATAGAAGTCCAGAGTAAAATAAAAAATTAGTTGAACCTAGAAATCCCAAATTTTGGGGCCATTTTAAAAAAAGAAATGATAAAAAACGATTTATACTTAAGAGCATTAAAAGGCGAAACAGTTGAACGTCCACCAGTTTGGATGATGCGTCAAGCAGGACGTTATCTACCTGAATTCATGGAAATCAGAAAAAAACACGATTTCTTCACTCGTTGTCGAATGCCAGAATTAGCGAGCGAAATTACCGTACAACCTATCCGTCGTTATGGAATGGACGCTGCCATTTTATTCAGTGATATTTTGGTCATTCCACAAGCGATGAATATCGAGGTGCAAATGAAACCTGACTTTGGTCCGTATTTGCCAAATCCTATCCGCACGCAACAAGATGTGGACAATGTGATTGTTCCTGATGTTCATGTGGAGCTCGATTATGTGATGCAAGCCATTAAAGCCACTAAAGAATTATTGAATGACGAAGTGCCACTAATTGGTTTTGCAGGATCGCCATGGACCATTTTATGCTATTGCGTACAAGGCCAAGGCAGCAAGAACTTTGATAAAGCCAAACAGTTTTGTTTTACAAATCCTATTGCTGCACACCAGTTATTACAAAAAATAACGGATACCACCATTACATATTTGCAAGCCAAAGTTGCAGCTGGATGTGATGCGGTTCAAATTTTCGATTCTTGGGGAGGCATGTTAGCACCGGCAGATTACAATGAATTCTCTTGGCAATATATCAATCAGATTATTGAGGCTTTAAAGGATCATGCCCCTGTAATTGCTTTTGGAAAAGGCTGTTGGTTTGCATTGGGCGACATGGCCAAATCGAATGCCACGGCTTTGGGTATCGACTGGACCTGTTCTCCACAAAATGCACGGTATTTAACTGGTGGAAAAATCACTTTGCAAGGTAATTTTGATCCTTCCAGATTATTCTCACCACCTGCAGTAATCAAGAAAATGGTCACTCAAATGATTAATGAATTTGGGAAAGACAGATATATCGTCAATTTAGGTCACGGGATTTTACCCAATATTCCTTTAGACAATGCGAAAGCATTTATTGATGCCGTAAAAGAATATAAGAGCCCAAATTAGGTAAGCATTTAAAAGACCTCATAGATTTTGAAACCTGTGAGGTCTACTCCTACTTGTATGATTAAAAACATCTTCAAAGGCATCAAAGCTTATGCTGGAACATTCAAGCTGATTTCCAAACTCGGACTTTGGAAATATTTTGGTGTGCCGATGTTGATTAGTTTTTTGGTCGCCTCCGCCATCATTTTAACGGCTTACACCTTTGCGGATAATTTCGCGTTTTATATTTCGAAACTTTGGGCTTGGGAACGAGGAAAGGAAACCTTTTTCTTAATCAGCGAAATCTTGAGTGGTGTATTGATTCTTATCTTAGGATTTATACTTTACAAACATATTGTCATGGCCTTGTCGGCACCTTTCATGAGTCCCGTATCTGAAAAAATTGAATCTCATTTATTGGGTGTGGAACGCCATCAGCACCGGGATACCTCATTTTCTGAACAGTTATGGAGAGGCATTCGAATTAACGTGCGAAATCTGATGATGGAATTGCTTTTGACGATTCCTATTTTACTCATAGGTTTTATTCCAATTATCGGCATTGCATCCACCGTTTTACTGTTTTTAGTTCAGGCCTATTATGCAGGTTTTGGAAATATGGATTATACCTTGGAACGTCATTTTAAATACGACGAAAGCATTAAATTTGTAAAACAACATCGTGGATTGGCCATTGGAAATGGATTGGTTTTCATGTTGTTTTTATTGATTCCAGTGATTGGAATCATTCTCGTATTACC
>JBARDR010000588.1:0-2942 GCA_049795335.1 Gelidibacter sp.
TTTTTCCATCACAGAAGGATTTTGCCCTTCAGTTGGGAACGAATGAGTTCAAGTTGAAGTATGGGTTCAAAGAGCTCTATGGGACCACAATGCATAAATTCATCATTCAAGAGCGACTTCGAAACGCACAGGTAATGATACAGTATACGGATCTCCCATTTAAAGCTATCGCGCACAAGTCGGGGTTTAAGAGTCAATCCCATTTTTCAAGATTATTTAAGGCAAGGTTTGGATACACCCCAAAAGATTTGAGAAAGAACACCATCTCCAAAGGGTAAATTATAGTGTTTCTGGAAATTAATCCCGATTAGACAAATACTTTCACGTTTTCGTATAATTTAAGTGTGGAACTTTACCATATCAATACAAATAATATGAGAGTTGCTAAATCCATTACTCAAAAAATACCGTCTGTGGTCAGTTTGCTGTTCATTTTGCTATTTGTTGATGCTGCGGTGAGTAAGCTCATGGACTTTCCTGAATTCAGGACTCAGTTAGGGCAGTCACCCATTGTAACTGCCTTTGCTGATTGGGTAGCATTCGGTATTCTTGCTGTGGAATTTCTAATTGCAGGCATGTTCTTTCACCGAAAATGGACTCTGACCGCTTTCTATTCCAGTTTTGCATTAATGACTATGTTCACGACCTACATCATTCTAGTTCTCAACTTTAGCGACTTTATACCCTGTTCCTGTGGTGGTGTTCTAGAACAATTAGGATGGACGGAACATATTGTATTTAACCTAGTGTTTGTAGCTATAGCCCTTTTATCCATAATATTTATTGAAAGGAATAACGAAATTAAAAAAATTACGCTATGAAATGGTTTAACACCTATACAAGATTATTCGGAATTGGAGGGCTTTCCATTGGTCTAGTGGTGTTCTTATTCTTGCTTTCTGAACAACAGGTACATCAAAATAATGCTTTTACAAGGAGATACCCCCATCATCCTATAAAAAAATTATATGACTTACCAATAAAATTCAACTCCTATTATTTTGCTGGCAAAGATAATAATATGTTATATCTAGGTAATACAACCGCCCCACTGCACGTGCTTAAAATTAATCTAAAGACAAAAGATACAACCCATGTTAATCTAAACCTCTCCAATGGAGACCTGCCATTTAAGGCTGTTAAAGTTCATGTTTGGCCCCCATATTTTTATATCGCAGATGGCAGTGTACCCTGCATATTTCGAGGTGTCATAGGAAATTGGAATACCGAACTATGGATGAAAGATAAAGCGTATTTCACCAAGTCTTTTCCTCTTGATACCAACAAAATATATATAAATACCATAAGCAGTACTACACAACTGGCAACCTTGGGTTTAATTGAAAAGCAAGGTGATTTTGACGTATCCCTTCATCCTAACATCCTAGAAAAGCAAATTGACGGGATGTTCGATGTTGACGGAACCATGGTAGTGTCCCCAGATGGTCAGACATTGGGTTATGTTTACTACTATCGCAACCAATTCATGGTGATGGATTCCTCACTTGGCCTATTGGGTAGACAAGAGACAATTGACACAGTGAGGATTGCCCAAATTGAACTGTCCGAAACAAACAAAAAGGGTCAAGTCCACATGAAAGCGCCTCCACTTAAGGTGAATGGCACGGCAGCCCTGTATAACAATTTCATTATGATAAATTCTCCTCGACTGGGTAAATACGACGAGCCAAATATGTTAGATCAAGCCTCCATTATTGATGTATATAACTGGAGGGAACAAACCTATGAATTCAGCTTTTACCTCTATCACATCGAACAAAAAAAAATTAAAGAATTCAGAGTTTACAACAATTACCTTGTCGCCATTTTAGATGATATGCTTTCGGTTTACGAATTAAAAGAAGAACATTTTGGACATCTAAAAAAAATGCCTCAAGAAAACAAAAAATTATTTAAAAGGATACCGGCCGGTAACAGGATGAAGACCGAAAACCTGTAAAAAAGAGTAGGTCATAATATTAACTTAATTTTTTCGATATGAAAACTTTAAAGAACAAATTCTTAATGCCCGTCATGGCAGTCATTTTTGCCATTACCGCCAGTGCATTTACTGCCACTTCTGATACAGAAGCAGTTGAAAACACTGGTTACTTGAACACAAATGCTCCATGTTCAGTTCCCATAACATGTGCGCCATCAGGCCAAGATTTATGCGAACAGGGGAGTCAACAGGCTTATGGAAAGTTTATAGAAACCCAAACCACCTGTCCTAGGGTAATGTACAGACCTTAAACTTGTATAGACCATTTTAGTTGAGGGAAGAGGCTGCCTTAAAAACAAGGTAGCCTTTTTCTTTTTTGAATAACTAAAACATAATTGATAATCATAGTTCAATTTTGGACTGCTGTCAAGGAATCCAAACATAGGTGTAAGTGTGCCTTTATAATTTCATTTTCATTCAGTAACAAACTATGCTCCAATCTCATCTTCAACGTCTTCAGCTCTGTTAAGAAAACACTTTGCACATAACCACTACAAACGGATTTATTGATACTCCCTTTCAATTTATATCCTTGTTTACCTAATGAAACAGCCTCCGCCAAAAGGGAAATATATGTCCTTTGCAAATCAAATGCCCTCCAATTTATTTTTTTGTCAGCACCCAAGTCCTTGAATAACACTTGGCTTAAAGTTCCCAAAATGGATTTCAGCAATTCCTTATAAGGTTCCCCTGAATGCTCGATCATTGTTATCCTATTTAATCTTTGTATACTAATAATCTCCTTTAGAAGTTTCATTTGATAATTCAGTAAGGTGTCATTTGTCAATGAATAGCTTATCCTTTCTGAAAATTCGGGCTGGGATAGCCAATTTGGAACATGGAAGGCATTTTGGCTCAGAAATTCAATGGCTTCAATTTGCCGTTCTCTTGGGATAGGGCTATATACGGGCCCTTCTTGTTTTCCCGATTTGTATTGTAT
>JBARDR010000589.1:0-26414 GCA_049795335.1 Gelidibacter sp.
CTGCCGAAAAGCAATTTGAAATCACCCGAAAATGCTTGGAAGTGTTTTTAAAATACAAACATCCTGTCGGGATCATTACAAAAAACGCCTTAATTCTTCGCGATCTTGACTTGTTGAAAGGTTTGGCGAAGGACAATCTTATTGGTGTGAATATTTCCATTACTTCCCTTTCAGAAGAGACGCGGCGGGTGTTGGAACCACGAACCGCTACCATTAAAAAACGTTTAGAAACGGTCAAAATTTTATCTGAAAACGGAATTCCTGTCAATGTGATGATGGCGCCGATTATTCCATCCATAAACAGTCATGAAGTCTTGTCTTTGGCGAAAAAAGTTTCTGAAATGGGCGCTTTGAGCATGGGGCACACCATCGTCAGACTAAATGGCGCCATCGGCGAAATTTTCACCGATTGGATTAAAAAAACCATGCCCGATCGTGCGGATAAAGTGTTGCACCAAATTGAAAGTTGCCATAGCGGGAATTTAAATGATTCGCGTTTTGGCAGGAGAATGCGTGGGGAGGGCGAGATTGCCAACCAAATAAATGCTATGGTTAAAATGTCAAAACGCAACTATTTTAAAGATAAATCCATGCCCAAACTAAACACTGCACTCCACGAGCAGTTTAAGGATGGCCAGTTAAAGCTATTTTAATTATCTTTGAAGATTATCTGTACTTCCACTTCTTGCTGATTTAATGTTATTGTTTAAACTATTAATCAATAACAGGATTGTTATCCTATCGATGCTATAAATCAAAATTCATTTCAAGGTTGTACAGATAAAGTAAGAACCAATTTTTAATCTTTTAATAAAATTAATTACATTGAAGAAATACAACCTAATACTCATGACTTTCGTCTTGAGCGTTCTAACTGCAACGCTACATGCACAAGACTCCAGTAATTTATGGAAAATAGAAGGTAACGGCGTTAAAACTTCTTATATTTTCGGAACCATACATCTGATCCCGCAGAAAGATTTTAATTTGAAGGACAAAGTTAAAGCTGCTTTTGAGGCTTCTGAGCAAGTCGTTTTAGAGCTCGACATGGCAAATCCTAACTTTATTAAGGATATCATGGCGCATTCATATTTAGAAGCTGGAACAGAATTGAAATCATTTATGGACGATAGTGAGTACGATTTGTTGGATAGTTATTTGAAGGAAAAAACAGGAGTTGGCATGCAAATGTACAATACCGCCAAACCATTAATGTTGATGTCGGTGATCTTAATGACTTCTTTGGATGAACCTTTGGCAAGTTTTGAAATGTCATTGTTAACCATGGCCAAAGAGGCTAAAAAAGAAATGAAAGGCTTAGAGACTTATGAATCTCAAGTGGCTGTTTTTGAGCATACACCTTATGAGAAACAAATCGATGACCTTGTGAAAATGGTTCAGAATCCAGAGGAAAACAAGGCGCTTTTTGATAAAATGGCACAAATTTATATCGCAGAAGATATTGAGGCTTTATATGGTTATATGGATGAATATATGAATCATGATGTTGAATTGATGGCCAAGTTTTTAGACGAGAGAAATAATAATTGGATTCCAGAAATCGCTAAGTTTTCCAAAGACGTTCCTACCTTTTATGGTGTTGGTGCAGCGCATTTAGGAGGAGAGAAAGGCGTCCTCAATTTGTTGAGACAAGCCGGTTATAGCGTTACACCGGTAATGGATTAAATCCATAAATATTTATGATTTTTTAAACTTCGAGACCTCACAGGTTTTAACTCGTCCGCCGAAGCTTCAGCGTAGGAGGAAAACTTTGAGGTCTTTACTATTTCTCTCCATGCCATTCCGCATAAAACTGCGCCAAGAATTGCTCCATAAATTTATGCCTATCTGCAGCGATTCGTTGCCCGGTTTTGGTATTCATTTTATCTTTTAGCAACAATAATTTTTCGTAAAAATGGTTCATCGTTGGCGCATTGGAGGCTTTGTATTCTTCTTTGGTCATTTCAAGATTTGGCTTGATATCAGGATCATACATAGTTCTGTCTTTAAACCCGCCGTAGTTAAAGGTTCTGGCAATGCCGATCGCACCAATAGCATCCAAACGGTCGGCGTCCTGGATGACATCAAGCTCTGGAGATTTGAATTGTTGAGGTTTGTTTCCGCCGCCAAACGATATGTTTTCAATGATATTGATGACATGTTCGATGACCTCAGTGTTCACATGAATGCCGAGTAAAAATTCTCGTGCAACTCTTGGCCCAACAGTTTCATCGCCATTATGGAATTTGCTATCCGCAATATCATGGAGCAAAGCACCGAGTTGAACAATGAACACATCAACGTCCTCGTTTTTGGAGATAAGCATGGCGTTGTTTAGTACTCTTTGGATGTGAAACCAATCGTGTCCGCCTTCGGCATTAGCGAGTTGTTCTCTGACGAAAGTGATGGTTTTTTCAATTTGAAGATCTGTTGTCATATGGTTTAATAAAAAATTCCTTTTATGTTGATAAAAGGAATTTAGTGTGTATTTAGAACTTGTTATTTAAGACTTGCCGGTTCCACCCATTTAAACTGATAAGAGTTCTCAGGAATTCTCATACGATCGGCCAAACGTTTCATGCGGTCTGGAAGTTTCATGAGATAGTCTCTTGCTTTTTCGCCGTCGTCTGAAAGATTTTTAATATTTCCTAAGTCCCAACGGTTGACCAGTTTTTCCAAAATGTCCACATAATCGGCAGAGGTATAAACGCCAATACGCTGTGCTGTATTTGAGAATTCTTCAAACGCCGTTCCAATTTTATCACCGGATTCTCTTAAGAAATGCGCAGGCATGGTAATTTTTTGTTTCATCATCGTTTGAAACGCGACCATCATTTGGTTGGGATCTACTGCAAAAATACGTTCCACAAACTCAGAGTATGCATGATGGTGACGCATTTCATCACCAGCAATCATATTACACATTTTAAAGAGTTGTCTGTTGCCTTTTTCTTTGGCGATTTTTGCGACGCGATTATGAGAAATATAAGTGGCCAGTTCTTGAAAACTGGTGTAAATAAAATTTTTATACGGATCTCTATCGGTGCCAATATCAAATCCGTCGGCTATTAAATGTTGCGTGGTGATTTCGATTTCTCTCATGTTGACACGTCCCGATAAATACAAATATTTGTTGAGGACATCGCCATGTCTGTTTTCTTCACCTGTCCAATGACGCACCCATTTTCCCCATGAATTTCGCCCTACCTGATCCACACCTTCTACATCCATTAACCAGGATTCGTAGGTAGGTAGTGCTTCTTCAGTAATCATATCGCCTACTAAAACCACCCAAAAATCATAAGGTAATTCTTTCGATAATTCGCGTATTTCCCTGACCTCATCATAAAAAGAATCGCTTTCTGAATTCGGAAGAAAATCAGTCGGTTGCCAAATGCTATCAACCGGTATTAAGTATTTTTCAATGAGTGATTCAACGTCTTTCTCGAGATGTTGCATCACTTCCAAACGTATATTTTTTAATGACATCTTAGTTGAAATTTAAGGGTGAATATTTGAGGAAATCGTCTGTTCAACTGTTCGTATTAACTCTTCCTTATCTACAAAGGTAGCAATTTTGAGAGGTTGATGTACCGTGAATTTTAAATGATTTCCAATTCCCATCGGAAATTTTCCATAGCGCAACATTTTCCAGGAGTTGTTAATACTGATAGGAACGATGGTTGCTGACGGAGCTTTTTTTATTAGAATTTCAAGGCCTTTGGTTTGAAAAGGCTTTGGAATACCGTTTTTACTTCGCGTACCTTCAGGGAAAATCACCGCTGCATGCTTGCTGTTTTCGATATACTCACCAAACTTCATAATGGCTGGTAATGCTTGCCTCGGATTTTTACGGTCGATCAATACAGAGCCGCCATGACGTAAGTTATAGGAGACACTTGGGATGCCTTTGCCCAATTCTTTCTTGGAGATAAACTTCGGATGATGTTTTCGCATGTACCAGGTAATTGGTGAAATGTCGTACATACTTTGATGATTGGCCACGATGATTAAGGGTTGGTCCGTAGGAATATCATAGGGGTTGGTAAACGTAAAACGCGTGCCTAAAAGGTTAAGACAACGCATTAGAAAAAACTGCAACCAATCTACACTGAACTTATGGGCCTTATAGCCGAAGAGATTGAAGCAAATCCATTGAATAGGATGGAATACAACGAGCGTGAGTCCAAAAAAAATGAAATATATAACCGTAAGAGGGTAAGCTAATATTTTTCTCATGTTGCAAAAATAATAAAAACTACTTCTAAAAACCTACTAATACATAGCATTGCACCTATTGTTTTCGCAATCATGATTAGGCAATAGATTTACTGTGGCAACATCACAAATCCAATTCAATTACTTTTAGAGTGAAGTTCCATTTGATTAAATTATTGCACCGATTGGATCATTTTTGAGATTTCGGCGGAACATTTTTGAAGGTTTAACCGTATTACTTTTTCTTTTTTAATTGGAATGCTGGTTTTTCGCTCTAACTGGATCATTAAAAATAAACTAGGTCTTTTTGGACTCAGTGCTTTATTACCAATTGCCTTTCTGATGCCTCATAACAACCACTGGAACTGGTTTTTTTATTTTCCGCTCATCGTTTCTTTGGGTGCAGGAGCGAGTTTAGCACGTAAATATCATAAAATAAATAAATAAATTTTCGGGCGATATTTCTTATCCGCTGTACATGACGCATTATTCATTTATGTGCGTTTTTAAAAACGATGTAGAAGGAATCTCGGGTTGGAATTAATCCTGATGTCTTAAGAGTTTACTGTCTGAGAAGGTTGCATCTTAAAAACAAAAAACCACGATATACTTACCGTGGTTTTTTAAAAGTTCGAAATTAAAACTTCAAGCGCGGTGCTTCAAGCTTCTAACTTTCTAGCAATACTCATTATAAGCATCTACTAAGTTTTCTGCAATCAATTCTGCAGGTCTTCCTTCAATGTGGTGACGCTCTAACATGTGCACCAATTCGCCATCTTTAAACAACGCCATACTTGGTGAGCTTGGAGGGAATGGTACCATATGTTGTCTTGCTTGATTGACTGCGTCTTTGTCAACACCTGCAAAAACCGTTACTATATGGTCAGGATGTTTTGCGTTTTGTAAACTCATTCGTGCGCCTGGACGTGCATTTGCTGCAGCACAACCACAGACCGAATTGATGACTAATAATGTTGTTCCGTCTTTTGCAATAGCTGCATCAACCTCTTGAGCGGTATGGAGTTCTTCAAATCCAACTTTGGTCAAGTCTTCTCGCATTGGTTTTACTAATTCTGCTGGATACATATATTTTAATATTAAAAAATTAATAATTTGTCCCGAAGTTCGGGAATGCAAAGATACAAAAAAATGAACTTAGGGCATTCTTTTGCCGTTGGGAGTTTTAATGATAGCATTTGTTTTCTCAATGGAAATTTACATAATAATTAAGGGAATAAAAAGATGAACTATAGTATCTTTGAGATTCTAAAAATAAAACAGATAGATGGGTATTTCAAAATGGGTTGGTGTAGGATTAGGATGGTCTTTTGGAGGACCAATTGGTGCTATTATTGGATTGGTAATTGGAAGTTTTATTGATTCCAAAACAGGCGATGGCACGCCACTTTTAGGCGATTGGCAGACGAAACAAAAGAATCAACCCACATACAGACGACAGGCCGAGGCACGTCCTCAAACAAAATCTGGCGATTTTGAAGTGAGCCTTTTAATTTTGGCTTCAGTAATCATCAAGGCCGATGGTCATCAGGATCAACGTGAACTCGATTTTGTGCGACAACAATTTGTGAATATGTACGGGCAGGAACGCGCCAATCAAGCTTTCAGATTATTTAAAGGCATTAATCAGCAACAAATTCCGGTTCGTCAAGTGTGTCTCCAAATTCAGCAAATGATGGATCATGCGTCAAGATTGCAATTGCTTCATTTCCTCTTCGGAATTGCCAAAGCAGATGGAATGGTCATTGAGAGCGAAGTGAATCAAATCCATACCATTTCAGGGTATTTGGGCATTAGCTCACGCGATTTTGAAAGCATTAAGGCGATGTTTTATAGCAGTAGTGACAATTCTTACAAGATTCTTGAAATCACAAAGGATGCATCCGCAGAAGAAATCAAAGCCGCTTACCGCAAAATGGCTAAGAAATACCATCCCGATCGTGTGATACATTTAGGACAAGAACATCAAAAAGGGGCGGTTGAGAAATTCAGACAAGTGAAAGATGCTTATGAGAAGTTGAAGGCTGAGCGCGGTTTTTAATTTTCCTTGGCATAACTCTTGATATCGGTTAGGGTCAATTCCAACCCTTCCGAAATGAAAAAATTTATACTTCTTTTTGCTGTACTGAGTTCATATTTTGTGGTCCACGCGCAAGCGACAGTGCAAAGTGTTGCTGGTGTCTATCAGCGTAATTTGATCAATACTACCGACAATAATATCATTTACACCTTGAACTTAAAGGCGGATGGCACATTTGAATTTCATTCGTATGATAAATTTCAACTTGGTACGCCCAAAAATAGTAGGTTTAACGAACGGAATCAATATGCCAAAGGCAGCTGGAAATTGGATGAAAAGGTGGTCACATTTTCAACCGCCTCCACGGACTTTGATGAGAAATTCACATTGGATTTCGACACTTCCAAAGCGCGCTTTATAAGTAAACATCCTCGGGATAAATCGGATAAAGTGGTTGAAACGGCCTTGCGATTTTATGAATCCAAAATCTTCTGGATAGAACATCTCTATATTTTAAAAATAGATTAGTCATTTTAGTGTTTGAGAGAAGGAATTATCAAAAAATCTGATCTTTTAATGGTTAAGACAGTGATAATCTACTTAAATATTTATTAAATTCGTGGTTTATAAATAAATGTCACTCTACGTATTAATTAAGCAGAAAGAGTGGCGTATAAACCTTCAACATGCAACTTATTCTAAGACCATTTATTTTAAAGTTAAGACACACTTTTACCATTTCAAGAGAATCCCATGATGAGCAACCGTCGTTAGTTGTTGAACTAACTCAAGACGGTGTTTCTGGTTATGGGGAAGCAACTTCAAATCCGTATTACAAAATTGGCGTTTCCGATATGATGCGTGATTTAAAACAACTGGAGCCACTTATTTTGGACTCAGCAGGAATGGCGCCAGAGGAATTTTGGGAAAAGATGCGGTCGCAGTTATCTCATAATATGTTTGCCTTGTGCGCATTGGATATCGCTTATAATGATTGGTATGCTCGAAAAGCAGAGCAGAAGTTATACCAATTATGGGAATATGACATCAGCCACAATCCTTTGACAGATTATACCATTGGCATGGATACCATCGAAAAAATGGTATCAAAAATGAAGGAAATGCCTTGGCCTATTTATAAGATAAAATTGGGTTCGCATCAAGATATAGCCATTATCACAGAACTTCGTAAACATACCGATGCCATTTTTAGGGTCGATGCCAATTGCGGCTGGAATGCTGATGAAACGATTTCGAATGCTATTGCGCTTAAGGAACTGGGCGTTGAATTTATAGAACAGCCTTTGCCTGCTGATGATTGGGAAGGTCATAAAAAAGTATTTAAACATTCAGTTTTGCCAATCATTGCTGACGAAAGTTGCCAGGTGGAAGCTGATGTAGATAAATGTTTTAATCATTTCCACGGTGTAAACGTGAAGTTGACCAAATGTGGAGGCTTGACTCCTGCACGACGCATGTTGGTAAAAGCGCGACAATTAGGAATGAAAACCATGGTAGGATGTATGACCGAATCCACGGTTGGTATTTCGGCGATTGCCCATTTATTACCGCTTTTGGATTATGTGGATATGGATGGCGCATTATTGTTGTCAGAAGATATTGCAACTGGTGTGAAAATTGAAGACGGAGTGGTTTTTTATAATGACCTGAATGGCACTGGTGTTACTTTAATAGATTAGCGAATGACCGTTGAGCAATTTCCGGACAGAACGATTGAAGTTGAAGGTAAAGAATATCTCTATTTTGGAGGGACTTCCTATTTGGGACTGGCCACAAATCTTGACTTTCAAAAACTTCTTTATAAGAGCATCAGCATTTGGGGAACGGCGTATGGGAGTTCTCGAAACTCCAATATCGAGCTAAGCATTTATGAGAAGGCAGAGGCGTTATTAGCAAAAATCATTGGGGCAGAAGCGGCACTTACCGTTTCTTCAGGAACCTTGGCTGGAAAACTTGTCATTGATTACTTGGCCAAAAGTCATGATCACTTTTACCATTATCCCAAATCACATCCCGCGATTTTAAAAAATTCCAGTGTACCATTGTTTGTCGACGGCAAATTGCATCCCAGACTAATCGATCACATCGAGGAATCGGTGGTTATTGCTGCAGATGCGTTACTATCTTTGGAAGTGCAGCCCACCAATTTTGATTTTCTGGATGCCATTTCACCAAGCAAACATATTACTTTATTAGTCGATGAATCCCATAGCTTGGGAGTTGTTGGCGTACAAGGTAAAGGTGTTTTCGGAACGATCCAGCATCCAAGACTAGTCCAAAAGCTTATGATCAGCTCGCTTACTAAAGCTTATGGGTGTTCAGGCGGTGTTATTGCTGGAGATGAAAAAATCATTCAGATGATTCAGAATGACGCTGTGTTTATTTCTGCTTCAGGAATGAATCCTATTTTTTTACAGACCTTTTTTGATGCTCAGCATTTACTGCAAAATCAACTGAAGCAATTAAGAGATAATCTTCAATTTCTTCATCATGATACTGTTTTGCCGACGCTATTTAAATACGATCCTAACTATCCAGTAATTTACTGCAATGGCGATGGCATTTTTGATTATTTGAAATCTAAGGACATAATCATCACTAATTTTAAGTATCCTAATTATGATATGATGATGAATCGTATCGTGATTACTGCACATCATACGCCATCCGATTTGGAGCGGCTGAAATCGGCGTTGATGCTCTTCCAAAAAGAATCCAAAGACTAAGATTCATGGAGAGACTCGACGTCATTTTTTTTCAATTTATAGCCTATATTTAAAATATTAATTTTTTTGAGTTTTTGATATGAAAACAGCTTCCCAAACTTTTCGTTATTCTTTTTTTGTACTGCTTTCGTTGCTTTTTTTGAACTGTAAATCCGCTAAAGTTTCCAAGCATTTGCATAAATCAATGGATTCCAGTTTTTATGACAATCAGTTTACCGGTTTCATGGCTTATAATCCAAGAACGAAGGATACGGTTTTTAATCATAATGGCGAACGTTATTTTACACCTGCCAGCAATACGAAAATCTTCACGCTTTTTACGGCTTTGCAATACTTACCGCAAAATGTTCCTGCTTTAAAATATGCTGTTCATCAGGACACCTTGATTGTTCAGGGCACCGGAGATCCGAGTTTTTTGCATCCTTATTTTAAGGATAGTACGGCTTTGGATTTTATGAGAAATTACAAATTTGTAAAGTTAGTTACTGATAATTACGCCAATGACAAGTTTGGACCAGGATGGGCGTGGGAAGATTATGACATGTATTATAGTCCAGAACGAAGTGCATTTCCTTTATATGGTAATGTGTTGTCTATTTCTAATGTGAATGGAGATCTCGAAACATATCCTGAATTCTTAGGATCGCAGACGACTTACGCGACATTTAATAAACGAAGGGATTTTAACGAGAACAAGTTTTATTATAAAATGACCCGTAAGGATACGATTGAAGTTCCATTTGTTTTGGATACGAGCATGGTCAAAAAACTTTGGAATAATTTGCTTCCGAATAAAGTGGAATTCATACCATACGCCAAAGCAAAGACTGACCAAACGCTCTATAGTATTCCTTCAGATAGTTTATACAAACGCATGATGTATGTGAGCGATAATTTTCTTGCCGAGCAGATCTTGATTTTAGCATCGTCAACAATTGCTGACACTTTAGATGCCGATCCTATAAGAAAATCCATACTCGAAAATCAGCTCAAATTTCTGAAACAAAAACCGAAATGGTATGATGGCTCCGGATTAAGTAATTATAATCTGTTCACACCCTTGTCCTTGATTCAGGTATTGGAAAAACTTTATACTGATATTCCCAGAGAACGTTTGTTCAACTTTTTTCCTATTGGCGGTAAAAGTGGCACTCTGAAAGGTTGGTTCGGCGGTGATAGGGCACCGTATATTTATGCTAAAACTGGGACTTTAAGCAGTGCTTATTGTTTAAGTGGTTATTTAATTACGAATTCTGGCGAAGTGCTCATCTTCAGTTTTATGAACAATAATTATGTAACTTCTTCCAATGTTGTTAAACCTGAAATGCAAAAGATGTTAGAATATCTACGTGACAATTATTAGATCAAGCTATGCCAAGAACTTAATTCTTGTTTCTAACAGTGCAACGGCGATTACTGAGCTTGTGGAAGTATTTAATTACTTATAGAAAATAGCATTCTTAAAATTACTTTCCTTCGTCTTTAGATTTATCAAAAACCCATTGACAACCGCGTAATCCACACGGCCATTTTTCTGAAGTACAAAATTTGGGTTGTTGCCAATATTCACGAAGAAACCTGGTGCTTTTTGATCTTTATCCAAAATGTTTATGGGGACAGAAACGTCTTTGTCATGTGGTGAGGATTGCGCTAAACGCACATAAGTGTAGCCTTGTTTTAAAAGGCTATAAATATCCATTTCTTTTAAATCGGCCATAGTTTGAATGGTTGGTGGATATACTTTTCCTTCAAGTAATCGATAGCCGGTCGCGTCCAGAGTTTCATAACCGTAAAAGGTTGATAAATCGCCTTTTTCGACAATGCTGCCTTGGTTGTAAAAGCTCTCATGATTTTTATCTTCAACTTCCAAATGGTTGATGCCGATATCCAAAATATAATCCTTTCCTAGAAATTTATGGGTAAAGCCCTCAATTTTTAAATCGAATAACTTGCGATCGTTTTGTGGGATTTTCTCATAATCGGTTATAGCAATGTTTTTATAGTGGCCATTGGCAATCGTATAGCACGCCGATAAAATCGATACAAAATTGAGTTTTCTGATTTCCTGTTTTTCAACATCATTTTTATAACCACCTGATTCAATCAGAATAGCACTCGTTCCCCATTTTTGGATATTATCTCCAAAAGCGCGAGGCTCAAAATCGTCGTTATAACGCCCTACTTGCCCAGGGGCATATTTTTGGATGATACTGTTCATAAAAACAATTACTTTCATAGCATTTCCACGGACGTCATTGATGTCCTTTTCATAATTGTAGGCAGGTGCCAAGTAAGAGATCGTTGCCGGTTTTGACGTGCGTTCTGCATTGTAGTAAGTGCTTTGGTCGTGAAGATTAAAACCGAAATCAGCATTCAGACTGTCCCTGATGCGTTTCAAAACTTGACCTTCAGGAGATTGTAACATAAGCGCATCTCTATTGATATCAATGCCCAAAGCGTTGCGTCTGGTAAATACTTCAGCACCATCCGGATTAAGCATCGGCATAAAATGAAGCGTCAATTTGCTTAAAAGTACTTTCTTTTCGGCCTTAAAATCAGGACTGTTCAAAAAATTGATAATGTCGAATATAGCTTGGGTTGCTGTTGGTTCATCGCCATGCATTTGTGACCAAAGAAACACGTTTATGGGGCCAGTGCCAACACTAATCAGACTGATCTTTTTGCCTTTGATGCTTTCGCCGACTTTTTGAACGGTGTACAAAGGATTGCTCTTAAGCTTAAGAATGAGCGGTTGAATATCCTCATGTTTGATGCGGCGTTTATCCAAGCTAACCTCCTTATATTTTTCGTAGCTATCGTAAAGATTTGTGGTCATATCATTAACCTGAGCCAAGGCAGAAAATGAAATGAAGGCCAGTAAAATGGTAAGTATATTTCGCATTGTTATTTCTTTGATGGTGCTGCTTTTAAATTAAGTTTTTGAGTGCCTTTTTTAACAGCAGTCATAAAGTCCTCTCCTGGATCGTTTTTTTCTGTGCGATAGCCATCATCCGTTTCCAACCATAACTCGTGATCTTCAAAATTGGTGTATTCATAATGCCCAATAAGATACTCGATCGGGTGTTTTTCGCTTAAATAATTAACCAACCAAATGTTCGCTTTTATTTGCGCTTTAGTAAGTGGCAAATCTGCCGTTCCTCCTACGTTTTCAACCCCAATGGCGGTGTGATTTAAACCGATTACGTGGCGAGCCATGGTGGTTTCTGGCATTAATCGGTAAATAGTGCCATCTTGATCCACTAAAAATTGCGAAGACACATTTAAACTGCTTGCCATTGCAAGATCAGGTCGGCTAGGTAATTGCGACGGATTAAAAACATCGAAAGTTTGTTGCATGGTTGGAATGACCGTCCAATGCAAAACAATCATTTTGGGAACAATCGTTGGAGTGTCCTGAATTAAACCGTGACGTGTCGCGAGATATTCTTTAGTAAGCTGCGTGCGCTCTTCGTCAAATATAATGGGTTTATCTACTATTTTTTGTGAAGTGCCACAAGCAAGGAGCATGAGCATGCTCATACAAAAAAGGGTGTATTTCATTATCAGATATTTGATGGATACCAAAGTTAACGAAATTATTTGTTAGAATGAGAACTGAAAACTAACCCATAAACAAAAAGAAATCTTCTTTCATGTCCTCAATCAGCGCATCTTCATTCGTAATGATGTAATTGATGGCCTTGGAAGTAAATTCGTCACCTTTTTTGGTAAGCGAAACGATTTTATGATCAATGAGAATCATGTTGTTTTTAAGGGCTAAATCCAACACCGTTTTACTTTTTACTTTTTGCCAATTGATGTGCTCGTTAAGATGTTTGACATGACGTTCGGATTCTTGATTATGGTTTTTAAGATGGAGTAAAAACGTCAAAAGCAACACTTCGATACGTTGTTGTTTCTCTCGGTAAGTTACGGCAATAAGCCCTTTACTCGGAGCGAATAAATAAATGCTTAAAAACACGATGCCTAGCATGGTTGTGATAGAGCCTGCAATGGAGGCATCCAGCCCATGGGCCATCCAATAACCGGAAATAGCGCTAAAGACACCGAAAAATATGGCAAGTCCGAGCATTTTCTTTAAATCTGTGGTCAGTAAATAGGCGCAAGCAGCGGGTGCAATCATGAGTGCCACAACTAAAATGGCACCAACAGCATCAAATGCTCCTACTGTTGTTATAGAAGCCATACTCATCAGTCCGTAATGAATGATCACTGGTGAAAAACCAAGCGAAGCGGATAAGCCGGCATCAAACGTACTGACTTTTAATTCTTTAAAAAATGCAATAAGGAGCCCAATGGTAATTGTCAAGATAGCGCCAATAACCCATAAGGATTTTGGGCCGATATCGGTCCCGCCAACCGTAAGACGGTCAAAGGGTGCAAAGGCCAATTCTCCGAGTAATACGGCATCCACATCTAAATGCACGTCATTGGCATTTTTGGCAATCATGATGACCCCAATACTAAATAACGCGGGAAACACTAATCCGATGGCCGTGTCCTCCTTAACCAGGCCTGTTTTTTGAATTTGTTCCACTAAAATAACGGTGATGACACCCGTAAGTGCTGCGAAAAAGATGAGTAGGGGCGAGTTGAGGTCTTGTGTTATAAAAAAACCCACTACGACACCAGGTAGGATGGCATGACTAATGGCGTCACTGATCATGGCCATTTTCCGTAGCACCAAAAAAGTGCCAGGAATGGCACAAGCAATGGCCACCAAACAAGCAATAAGCTGTATTTCTAATTGAGCGCTATGCATCTTTTTTGAAATTTTGATTGTATAAATTGGCTGCAGTTTCAAATCCTTCTTTGGTTAAACTCCACATGCTGCCGTCTAAAGTGACATAGTTTTTATCGACTAACTTTTGAAGGGTTCTGCGGGTATAGCCTTGAAAATTGTTTAATATTTTGATCGTATGCGGGTGGGAAATATCCTCGTGGGTTTCAGCAATATGATACATAAAAGAGAGGGTTTTCTGAAGTTCCAAGTCTCTCCTATTGCTGAGCAGTCGAATTTGACGAAATAGAATTCCTCTGCCTGGCGAAAATATAAATGAAAACACGACAAAGAGTGAAGCTACAATCACAATGACTGGACCTGTTGAAAGGTTGTTTTGACTAGCGCTGATGGCTGTTCCGAAAACACCTGAAAATGCACCGAAAATCGACGCTAAAAACACCATGGTGCCCAAGCTATTGGTCCATTGACGTGCCGCCGCAGCTGGTGCCAACAACATGGCGCTCATCAGTACGACGCCAACGGTTTGTAGGCCTAAAACGATGGCCAATACAATAAAAGTGGTGATTAAAACATCAATAAATTTGGTGTTAAAGCCTAAGGTTTTGGTATAATCGGCATCAAAAAGTAAGAGCTTGAATTCTTTCCAAAATAATAACATAATGATCAGGCAAATTCCTGTCACAATAGCCATGAGCCAAACATCGCTTTCTACTAAAGTTGCGGCCTGTCCAAATAAATATTTGTCCAATCCTGCTTGATTGGCGTTGGGTTGCTTTTGGATAAAGGTGAGCAAGAGCATTCCAAATCCGAAAAACAAGGAAAGAATAAGGCCTAAGGCGGTATCTGACTTTAAATGGGTTTTGGTAATGATGCCTCTAATCCAGAAGGTTCCAACAAGTCCGCTGACCAATGCACCCAAAAGTAAGGTGTTGGTGTCTTTTGCTCCAGTTATTAAAAATGCCAAGGCAATCCCTGGAAGTGCGGCGTGTGAAATCGCATCGCCCAATAAACTTTGTTTGCGCAATACCGCAAAACTACCGAGCATGCCGGTAACCGCTCCCAAAATGGCGGTCCCCAGGGTAATGGTGCGAAGCGTGTAATCGCTGAATACTAAAGAAAAGTAGTCTTGTAAATTCATAACCTATTCCTGCGCAGGCAGGAATTCTTATATTTAATTTAAAATTATCGTAACCCTTACGTCTTTGGGCTTTTAACTAAGCTTAAATCTACCTTCCCTTGAAAAAGGGAAGTGATTATGTGTTTATAATGTTTGTTATCTCAGACCTTTCAGGTTTAACCTGTCCGCCGAAGCATCTGCGGAGGAGGAAAACTTGAAAGGTCATTATGCACAGTCTGAATACTGCCGACTGCCCACTGTCGACTTTGTTATTTCTGCACGCTGACCTTATAATTAATACCATAAGTCTTCGTCAGATTATCATCATTAAAAATATCCTTAACGGGGCCCGTAGCTATTTTTTTGACGTTCAAAAAGGTAACCCAATCAAAATACTCCGGAACAGTTTGCAAATCATGATGTACAACGATTACGGTTTTTCCTGCTTTACGCAGTTCTTTTAAAATATTGATGATAGCTATTTCGGTCGTAGCATCGACGCCTTGGAATGGTTCATCCATAAAATAGATGGATGCATCCTGTACCAAGGCTCTTGCCAAAAAGATGCGTTGCTGTTGTCCGCCAGAAAGCTGACTGATTTGTCTGTTTTTAAAAGCGAGCATGCCTACTTTTTCCAAAGCTTCTAAGGCCGCTTTTTTCTCTTTCACTCCAGGGCGTTTGATCCAGCCTAAGCTGCCATAAGTGCCCATCATTACAACATCAAGGGCAATGGTTGGGAAATCCCAATCGACGCTTCCTTTTTGTGGCACATAAGCCACATGCGAACGTTGTTTGTGATAGGGTTTTCCGTAAATGCTAACACTACCCGCAAGAGGTTTGAGGATACCTAAAATGGCTTTGATCAAGGTGGATTTTCCAGCGCCATTCGGTCCAACGATGGCCATTAGTACGCCTTCAGGAATTTCAAGGTCGATATCCCAAAGCACAGGCTTGTAGTTGTAAGCCACGGTCAAATCGTCAACTTTTACGGCCAGCATACCTGTTGAAGCAGGTGTCTCATTATTGGGGTTATTGTTTTTCATTATCTTTTCATCTCGTTTTACTCTTCGAATTTTAAGCATTTGCTGAAGCTTAAAACCACTTTCCCTTCATTTCGACAAGCGCCATGATCAAAGGGAGGAATTATTGCGTTTTTTTCGAAATAATTGTTACAGACCTCACGGGTTCTCTTCGTACGCTGAAGCTCTGGCGGTCAAGGAAAGACCTGTGAGGTCTTGCACTAATCTTAGCTGATAGTTTAGCCCTGATAGAAGCGGCATCCTTTTTTGATTTTTCATCAAAAAAGATACAGCGGATAGCAGGAATGGCTTCAAATAATTAAATATATCATTTTATTTGAAATCTTGCAGATCTCTCTGTCAACTGCCACTGAATACGGTGAACTTATTTCAAAGCATTCACAATCGTGTTGACATTGTACTTGAACATCCCAATATAGGTGCCTTCGACCGTGCCGGCATTTCCTAAGGCATCAGAATATAGGGTGCCTCCGATTTCAACTTGATGTTGTTTGGAATTTACCGCGGCCTGAAGCGCTTCAATGGTACGACGTGGCACGGAGCTTTCCACAAAAATGGCTTTGACTTTGTTGTCGATAATAAAATTAGACAAATTTTGAACGTCTTGCACGCCTGCTTCGGTGGCGGTTGATAAGCCTTGTAGGCCGACCACTTCAAATCCATAGGCTTTGCCAAAATAATTGAAGGCATCATGTGCCGTAACCAAAATTCTTTTTTCTTCTGGAAGCGTGCTAATAGTCGCTCTTATTTCGGCATCCAGTGCTTTTAATTTTTCAAGATAGTTTTTGCCGTTTTCTTCAAAGAAGGCGGCGTTTTCAGGACTTGCTTCGGAGAGTTTTTTAACCACAAACGTTGTAATGAGTTCCCAGTTGCGGACATCAAACCAAATATGCGGATCGTAATTGGAGGCAAAAAGCGCAGAGCTTATCAATGTTTTTTTATCCAAAGCATCGGAAACGGCAATGGTTTTAATGTTTTGACGCTCCATTTTTTCAAAAACATCAACGAGTTTGCCTTCTAAATGTAAGCCTCCATAAAAAATCAAATTAGCCTTTGCCAATTTAGTCACGTCGCCTTCACTGGCTTTGTATAAATGCGGATCGACGCCACTTCCCATTAAGCCTTCAACCTTTATTTTGTCGCCACCAATCTGGTTCACCAAATCTGTAATCATAGTGGTGGTGGTGACGATATTGAGTTTACCATTACTAGGAGCGCTGTCTTTACAAGCTGAAAGGAATGTGAAGGTTAATAGAATTAAAACTATTTTTTTCATGAGTCTAAATATATGTTACGAAATTACTAAAAAAATAGCGAAATTTAATAAAGTTGGTACCTCAATCCAAAGAAAACTCTTATACCTTGATTAGGGCCATATACATAATCGGGGCTGAAGACTAGTCCGTATGGATTATTGGGGGTTGCTACAGCGTTGCCATTGGTGTCGAAAACGACGTCCTTATCAAATGGATCGTTTGCTCGGGATATTATAAACGGATTGCCTTTGTTTGGCGTCCAATTGAGTAAGTTTTTTACGCCAGCATAGATATCGATGTTTTTAAAACCATCATAAGTAAATTGAATATTTTGAATGCTCCAAACTGGTGAGTATTCTTTTCTTGGGTCTAAATCGCTGATAAGCGGCAATCGCATCGGGCCAAATAGATTTCCAGTATAATCTACGGTGATATTGGTGGGATGGTTTTTGTAGGAAAGTGACCATACTCCTGAATATTGTTCGGTTAGCATTTGTTTAATATTTTCGCCATCGGTGGTTTGCGAGACGTCCTGAATGGTTGCGCCTATCGAACCACGAATTCCACTTGCAAAAACCGCATCCACACTAAGACTGAATCCTCTTGAAACAGAATAACCATCAAGATTGGAATAGATAATTTGGTTAGGATGGGTATCATAATCAGGAATAATGGCATTTGTGAAATACGTATACCAAGCAGAGGTATCAAAGGTAAATTGCATGCCGCCCTTTGTGTAGAGTTTTTTCAAATAGTTTAAAGTGACGTTATAGGATTGTTCTGGATTTAGTTCTTCCGTAACGATAACGTCTCGCGCGCCGGTAATGGCGGCGTGTTCTTCGGTAAATAAATTAACCACTCTAAATCCTGTACCTGCATTCAAACGGATAATGTCGCTATCTGTAGGCTTAAATCTATAGGCTAAACGTGGTGTAAAAATATCTCCGTGACGGGCGTCGTAATCGTAACGCATTCCCAATAATAATTTTTGTTTCGCATCAATGGTTATTTCATCTTGAACAAAAACAGAGGGGATGGTCACTTCATCAGCACGTAATGTGGCCGGAGTATTGTCGTCATAATAGTTGTAGCGTATCGCAGTACCGAATAAAAGGTCGTGATTGTGCAATTCTTTATCCCAAATAAATTGACCAAAAGCAATGCGCTGTTGCGCTAAATAAAAGGTGTCGCCATAGGCTGAGTTTTGATCGTGATCGGAGTATGAGAATTGGAAATTTACATGCTCTTCAATAGGCAGTTGGTAATTACCTAAAACTTCATATCTCGAGGTATAAACACTTTCGCCATAAACTTCGTCGCCACCGCGATATTTTGAATTCCACTGCATTTCTCCACCCCAACGGTCTTCATAGAAATATCTGGCGGCAATTGAGAGCTGTCTGTTGTTTTCGCGTTCAAAACTCCATTTCTGAAAAATAGAAATGCGGTCCTGTAGCGTAAGATCCGTGAAATTATCGTTGTTATTATCTATGGGATTGCTGTAGTTGAAATAATTTGCTCCAAATAACAAATTGGCTCTTTTGCCCACATTGGTTTTAAATCCGGCATCGACATTTAATTCACCCCAACCCGTTACAAAAGTATCGGCGAAAAATAACGGCGCATTCTCTGGTAATTTTGTGATAACGTTTATTAAGCCACCAACAGCTTCACTTCCATATAAAGAGGAGGCTGGACCTTTAACTATTTCCACTTGTTCGATTAAGGAATTTGGGATTCCTGAAAGGCCATATACCGTTGATAGTCCGCTTACAATCGGCATTCCATCAATAAGAACCAGAGTGTATGGGCCTTCCAAGCCATTAATATGAATATCTCCAGTATTGCAGACGTTACAATTAATTTGCGGACGTACGCCATTCACATTTTGAAGGGCCTCAAAAATATTTGGTGTTGGATTTTTCTTGAGGAACGTTGAGGTATAAACTTCAACGGGAACCGGACTTTCTAATCGTGTCACGGCTTTTAAGGTACCTGTAATGGTAATTTCGTTTAAGGATTCCCCGCCTTCTAAATTAAAGTTTACAGAAATATTTTTATTGGTGATTTTAATTTCCTTTTTGACGGTGTTAAAACCTGTAAAAGAGGCCACTATTTGATAAGTTCCTGGTGCAACGTTGCCGAGGAGGTACTTCCCGTTATCATCGGAAGTCGTGCCTTGTATGGTTTTTTCTAAATACACGTTTGCAAATGGAAGCATTTCGTTATCAGAAGTAACGACGCCCTTTATCTCATAAGTTTGTTGTGCTTGTGAAATATAAGAAGAAAAAATTAGCAGTATAATTAGTCTCATTATAATTAATTACCACACAAAGTTAAATATATATTTAGATAAGACTAAATTTATTTTAATTTTTGTTTTTATTTCAGAATGTCAAACGTTCCTTATTTGTTTTAAAACGAAGTGTTTAAGCCATATGTGATCAAATTCCGTGCTATATCGCATCTATTTTCATTACTCGAATTAAATACTTAGACAAAGCCAAAGAAACTTTTTGTCTAAAAAAAATTATCTTTGTAACTAATATTTATTTGTATGACGCTCGCTGAAGAAAATTATCTCAAAGCCATTTATCATTTAGAAAATCAATCTATCAATGGTGTATCGACTAATGCCCTAGCTGAAGAAATGCAAACCAAAGCCTCTTCCGCAACTGATATGATCAAGAAGTTGGCAGAGAAAAATATGATTTCATATATTCCTTATCAGGGCGTCACGCTTTCCGAGGCAGGTCATGCCTACGCTGTCAAAGTGGTACGAAAACATCGTCTTTGGGAAGTCTTTTTGTTAGAAAAACTTAACTTTTCATGGGATGAAGTGCACGATGTGGCCGAACAATTAGAACATATCAAATCAGAAAAGTTGACCGATAAGCTCGACGAGTTTTTAGGTTTTCCAAAAATAGATCCGCATGGCGATCCGATTCCGGATAAGCATGGCCATTTTGAAAAGGTGGATAAAACTAGTTTGACCAATGCCGAAGTAGGGGTGACTTATGTTTGTGTTGGTGTTGATGACAGTTCTAGTAATTTTCTAAAATATTTAGATGGCAATAAGATTAGTTTGGGTACTGTCATTCAAATTCTTCATAAAGAACCTTTCGATAATTCGATAAAAATAAAATTCAACGAGGTCGAATTGGTGGTCTCAGAACATGTCGCGTAGAATTTATTTGTGAGCGCTATTTAATTTCAATTTATCGTCTAAATGGCCAAGTTCGGGGATTTCAGTTTATGAACTGATGACAATTAAAATGAGTATCTTGAGCGTTTTAATTTTAATCAACTGTTCATGTATCGTTTTTATTCCCTGCTAATTTGTGTTTGTACGTTTCAATTTGTAACAGCACAAATACAAAAACTACCCTTTCAACCTCTGGATGTCTTCGCGTTGGAATGGGCAACCGATCCACAAATTTCGCCTGATGGTAAACAAATTGTTTACAAACGAAATGGGTTTGATATCATGAAGGATAATGCAGTTGGCAATCTTTGGATCATCAACGCCGATGGCACATCGCACCGTAAATTGACCTCAAGAGAAGTGAGTGAATCACAAGCTGTTTGGTCGCCAACGGGTGATCGTATTGTGTTTTCAAGCACGACAGACGAAGGCTCAGAAATTTATATGTATTGGATCGCCACTGGGCAAATTGCAAGACTTTCTCAGTTAGAAAAATCCCCAAGTTCATTAACCTGGTCGCCTGATGGAAAATCGATTGCTTTTACCATGTTTGTTTCAGAAAAACCACCGGTTGTGATTAAAATGCCTGAAAAACCGAAAGGCGCTAAATGGGCGGAAACGGCAAGGGTTACCGACCGCTTAAAACATGAAGCTGATGGCAGCGGGTATATGGAGCCTGGATTTACGCATGTTTTTGTAATTCCTGCAGATGGTGGCACGGCACGACAATTAACGAGTGGGAATTACAACCACCGTTCTGGTTTGTCGTTTAGTCCGAATGGAAAGGATATTTATGTTTCAGGAAATCGTGATGACGATTGGGAATACCGATTTAGAAATAGCGAAGTTTATAAAGTAAATATTGATACCAAACAAATCACGGCATTGACGTCGCAAGATGGTCCTGATCATTCGCCACAAGTATCTCCTGACGGAAAAACGATTGCCTATTTAGGTTATGAAGATAGATCACAAGATCATCAAAACATGGTTTTGCAGCTGATGAATGCTGATGGAAGCAGTAAACGTATCATTACCTCAGATTTTGATGGCAGCGTTTCTGATATCACTTGGGATGCGAGTGGTAAAGGTCTTTATTTCTTGTATGATATTCATGGCAATACCAAAGTAGGGCATATCACGACCTCTGGTAAAATCACAAAATTGGCTGATAATGTGGGCGGCACCACTATTGGAAGGCCTTATGCTTCAGGGTCGTATTCGGTATCTCAAAATGGTACTTTGGTTTATACCCAATCACGACCGGAATATCCTGCGGAATTGGCCGTTGTTGAAAACAAAAAGAAAGCCACTTTGATTACCAATTTAAATGCAGATGTGCTCGAATATCGCGAATTAGGTCAAACCGAAGAGGTTTGGTATAAATCCACTTTTGATGGTCGTGAAATTCAAGGTTGGATTGTGAAGCCGCCGTTTTATGACGCTTCAAAAAAATATCCATTATTGGTTGAAAATCATGGCGGTCCGATTTTGAATTATGGCGATCGCTTTACTGCTGAAATTCAGTTGTTCGCTGCGGACGGTTATGTGGTTTTTTATCCAAATCCCCGAGGCAGTACAAGTTATGGTGAAGAGTTTGGCAATTTGTTAAAGAACAATTATCCTGGACAGGATTATAACGATGTGATGGATGGTGTGGATTATTTGGTTGAAAAAGGCGTCGCTGACAACGACAAATTGTTTGTAACAGGAGGAAGTGCTGGAGGGATCATGACCACCTGGATGATTGGAAAAAACCACCGTTTCAAAGCGGCAGCTGTGGTCAAACCAGTCGTCAATTGGATCAGTAAAACTTTGGTGGCCGATAATTATTTTGGGTATGCTAATTCGCGTTATGAAGGACAGCCTTGGGAAAATTTTGAAACCTATTGGAAATTCTCCCCTATTTCACTGGTCGGCAACATTGAAACACCAACGCTGGTTATGGTCGGCATGAATGATTTAAGAACGCCACCAAGTGAGGCCAAACAGTTGTACCACGCCTTAAAGCTTAGAAAGGTAGAAACGGTTTTAGTGGAAATTCCCGATGCCTATCATAATATTGTCCAAAGACCAAGCAATTTGATAAGTAAAACCGCGCATATTTTGGCTTGGTTTAAGAAGTATAATTAATGTACTGTTGTAATTGATGTGACATTAATTTATTGTAAATGAAATCATTGTTGTCACATATCTAGAAATACTGAACTTTAGATAAAAAAGAGGCTATTTGAAAAAAATAGCCTCTTTCGTTTTTAGAGAATTACGTTAAGCAATACTTATATTAAGATTCTTCCCAAGACCTACTTCAATTAGCTTATAATAGGTTGAAACTTGAATGTCGCCCAGACCGCGTTCAATGGGCGAAATGGAGCTTTTATTCGTTCCTGTTCTTTTCGCAAGTTCCTCTTGGGTTAAGTTAGCTTCTTTTCTCGCTTGTTTTAACATTACTCCAAGTCGGAAGGCCAAAGACTGCGTGTTGTATTTGTCACGTTTCTCGCTGCCTTTATCGCCGTATTTTTCTTTTAGTATGTCTTAGCAATCGGTTATATTTTTCATTTCAGTTATTAATAAACTCTGTTACTTTATTACGATGTTATCGATATTGAATTTCAATACATTGTATTTAATGGCAATTATCACAATCATGATGATCTCCAAATGCCTTTTTCGATTTTCTTTTTTTCCAAAAGAATTTCTTGATCAAGAAACTTAATGCAAGTCCTAAGGCTAGAAAAGTTAATATGGTTTGAATGATCTCGTTCATTTTAAATTGTTTTCATCAGTCCTTCCGCCTTTGCTAAAGCTGCCGATGGGCAGGCCGTTTGCAGTGCTTAGTTTTATATTCTCGGTCTTCCGTCCTTCAACTACTTCAAAACCTGAAAGGCAATCAATGCTATAATATACGCAAAAGCGGTCATAATTACAAGCTGAAGTATAGGCCATTTCCAGGTATTCGTTTCACGTTGAACTATGGCTAAAGTGCTCATGCACTGCATGGCAAAGGCATAAAATAACAGCAATGAAATTCCAGAAGCGAAAGTAAATAACTTTCCTCCCAACATAGGGTTGAGCTCGCCGGCCATTCTGTTTTTTATGGTCTCTTCATCATCACTTCCCACACTATAAATCGTTGCCAAAGTGCCTACAAATACTTCACGGGCAGCAAAAGAGCTGACAAGGGCAATACCAATTTTCCAATCATAACCTAATGGTCTAATGGCAGGCTCAATAGCATGGCCAGTAATACCAAGATAAGAGTGTTCCAGTTTAAAGGAGGCAATGTGTTCATTCAGCTCTTCTTGAGTTAAGTTTTGGTTCGCAAATTCAGTGTTGACAATATCTTCTGCTTTATTGAAATTCTCGCCAGGGCCATAAGAGGCCAAAAACCAAAGCACGATGGAAATTGCCAGTATAATTTTTCCAGCACCAAAAACAAAGGCTTTTGTTTTTTCTATTACCGTCCAAACGACATTTTTGAGCAGTGGCAGCTTATAATTGGGCATTTCAACTACAAAGAAGGTCTTGCTTTTAATTTTGAGAATCTTGTTTAAAATCATCGCTGATCCCAAAGCGGCTCCAAAACCGATCAAGTATAACAGCATTAGGGTCATGGCTTGGTAGCCTAATCCTAAAAAGCGTCCGTCAGGGATAACCAAGGAGATGATAATCAAGTACACGGGTAATCTGGCTGAACAGGTGGTAAACGGTGTTACTAAAATCGTAATTAAACGCTCTTTCCAATTTTCAATATTTCGAGTTGCCATAATTGCGGGAATGGCGCAGGCCGTTCCTGAAATTAAGGGGACCACACTTTTTCCACTCAATCCAAATCGGCGCATGCCTCTATCCATCAAAAAGACGACGCGACTCATATAGCCACTTTCTTCAAGTACTGAAATAAACAAGAATAAAAAGGCGATTTGGGGGATGAAAATCACGATGCCTCCCAACCCTGGGATAATTCCCTCTGCTAATAAGTTGGTGAAAACACCTGGAGGTAAGGCGTTTTTAGTCCATTCGCTGAGCCATGCAAATCCGGAGTCAATTAAGTCCATGGGGACACTGGACCAATCGTAAATAGCTTGGAAAATGGTTAATAAAATGAAAAAGAAGATTACATAGCCCCAAATCTTATGGGTCAAAATACGATCCAATTTAATCCGCAAATCCTTTGCGGTACTCAAATCGATGGTTTGTCCATGCTTTAGGGTATCGTTTATAAACTGATAACGTTTAATAGTCTCCTTTTGCTGGAGGCGCTTTAAATCGGCTTTGGATTTGGTTTTGAAATTAGCAACATCTTCAATTTCATTTCTTTCGGTTTTACCAAAATTCACGTCTTGGGTAATGACCAACCAGAGTTTGTATAATAATTGATTTGGGAAGGCTTCCCGTAAATTATCAAAATACTCCTTGTCAATTTCAGAAGCATTCATGCAAGGTTTTGTTGACAATTCTCGATAATTGGAAATCAGTTCTTTTAATTCAACAATCCCGCTATTTTTTCTGGTGCTGACCAGGGCGATTTTGGTGTTTAGACGTTCTTCCAAATGCGGAATGTCCAAAGAAATGCCCTTGTATTGCATTCTATCGGCCATATTGATGACCAAAATGGCAGGGATTTCTAAATCTTTGATTTGTGTAAAAAGCAGTAAGTTTCGCTTTAGGTTTTCAACATCACTGACCACGACCGCAACATCTGGGAAATCCTTATCGTTTTTATTTAAAAGCAATTCGATGACCACATTCTCATCCAAAGAAGAAGCGTTCAGACTGTAAGTTCCTGGCAAATCAAGAATATGTGCTTTTACGCCACGAGGGAGTTTGCAGAGGCCTTCTTTTTTTTCAACAGTAATTCCTGGGTAGTTTCCTACTTTTTGGTTCAATCCGGTAAGCGCATTAAAAACAGAGGTTTTACCTGTGTTAGGATTTCCTATTAAGGCAACATTAATTTGTTTGCTCATCTATAAAATCTCTATTAAAATGTGAAGCGCAGTTTCCTTTCTGATGGCCAAATGGGTGCCATTGATGTTGAGGTACATAGGATCTGAAAAATATGCAACTTGAACAAGTTCTACATAATTCCCAGGTAAACAACCCATTTCCAGTAGTTTTAATGGGATGTAAATGGATGAAACGTCAGTAATAATACCGCGTTGCCCTCTTTTTAAATCTGCGACTGTTGATTGCAAGCTTATTTAGATTGATTTTAAAGAAGCAAAAGTAAGCGAAAAAAGTTTTAGGTTCAAGATTTAAGGTTAAAGTTTCCTTATAATTTGTGAATGGGGATGATGGTATGAACGAACCTGATGGGTTTATAGGTTCCCACATTCACTGAAGCTACTGAGGGCCGGCAAGTTTCTATTGTTCCAGGCTACTGTTGTTTTGGGCTTTAATCAGTACCAATTGTATGTTGAATATTCAGTCGCAGTGGCCCTTTGTTTCCTGCATTTGCACACCTCAAAACTCTGCGGCTCTTCGCCTTTGCGAGAGATTTCTAACCGTGTTTCTTCAATACCTTAATATCTTCCAACAACCGCTCAATATCATCAGGCTGGGTGCCATCATAATAGCCACGGATTTGTTGTTTTTTGTCAATCAGCATAAAGTTTTCAGTGTGGATCATATCGTATTGATCGCCATTGCCGTCTTCTTTGACTGCTAAATAACTTTTTCTGGCCAATTCGTATATAGCTTTTTTATCACCTGTAACTAAGTTCCATTTGTTATCGTCCACACCTTTTTCAATGGCATAGCGTTTTAGTTGTGCAACATCATCAATTTGTGGGGTTACAGAGTAGGAGAGGAGCATTACGTCATCATCCTCAGCAGTGGCTTTTTGAATTTGAACCATATGATCGGTCATAATAGGACAGATAGTTTGGCAGGTTGTAAAAAAGAAATCGGCCACATATATCTTATCCGCGTAATCCTCTTGAGTAATCGTCTTACCATTTTGATTGGTCAGACTAAAATCAGCAATCTTATGATATTTACTTTGGTACTGAACCGTGCTGTCCACCAT